>DASYKU010000007.1 GCA_035995165.1 Mycobacteriales bacterium | reverse complement strand
ACGCGTTCGGCCAGCCGGACTCGACGAGCGCGGCGCAGGCGTCGGCCCACGCCACCGAGTAGAGGACGGGGAGACGGGTCGCCCCGCGGACATACGCGGCGACGAGTGCACGCCGACCGGAGGTCACCAGTCGGAATTGGTGCTCAGTACTGTCTGCCACTGGGTCTCGCCCTTTCAAGGAAGGTGCGGGATCAAGGGGCCGTTCGGTGTTAGCCCACCGGGCGGCCCCGCCTGTCGGGGGAAACGGGAGACGGCCGGCCAAGGGGCGGGCCGCGTGCGCTCCACGTGCAACAGGCAGCGGCGAAACGGGGTCTGCGACGGGGACCAAGGGTCAACGGCGGAGAACGCCGGACACGAGCCCGTAAGGGCAGTGAGCTGGGAAGACGCACCACAAGAAGGGTGGGCAGGGGCGGGGTCGAACCGCCGACCTTCCGCTTTTCAGGCGGACGCTCGTACCGACTGAGCTACCTGCCCGCGACCCCGACGGGACTCGAACCCGCGACCTCCGCCGTGACAGGGCGGCACGCTAACCAGCTGCGCTACGGGGCCAACACACGGTCGTACTGACCGCCCGATGACGGTACCAGACCTCGCGACCCGGTTCAGTCGAGGGCGAGGCGGCCCGGGCCGGGCCCGCGGGCGGCGTAGGAGTCGCCCGGGTTGGCGAGGCGGCAGCGATCCAGGGACAGGCAACCACAGCCGATGCAGTCGGTGAAGTCGTCGCGCAGCTGCTGCAGCCGGACGATGCGGGCGTCGAGCTCGGCCCGCCAATCCTCGGACAGCGTCGCCCAGTCTGCGGCGGTAGGCGTGCGTTCCGAGGGCAGCGACGCCAGCGCCGAGCCGATCGTGGCCAGCGGGATCCCGACGCGCTGCGCGATGCGGATGAACGCGATCCGGCGCAGGGTGTCGCGGGTGTAGCGCCGCTGGTTCCCGGGCGTACGCCGGGACCGGATCAGCCCGCGCGACTCGTAGAAGTGCAGCGCGGAGACCGCCACGCCGGCGCGGGCGGCGACCTGGCCGACGGTGAGCTCGCGGCCGCCGACGATCGTCACGGGATCAGCACCGTCTTCCCGACCGTCTGCCGGCCCTCCATCGCGCGGTGCGCGCCGGCGGCGTCGGACAGCGGAAACGACGTGATCAGCGGCTTCCAGGTACGGGCGAGCGCGGACGCTGCGAGACCGTGCAGGCCGCCGGTCCGGGTTGCCATCCGCGCGCCGATCGAGCACGAGACCGTCAGGCCCAGCCGGTAGAGGTCCCAGACGCCGAACTCGGTGGGGGTGCCGGACGACCAGCCGAACATGATCACCCGGCCGCCGGGGCGTACCCGCTCGAACAGGGACCGGCCGATCGCGCCGCCGGTGCCGTCCAGCAGGACCGTCGCGTCCGGGACCTGCCGAAGCCAGTCCGGCACCGAGTAGTCGATCACGAGGTCCGCGGTCACCTGCGCGGCCTTGGCCGGGCTGCCGACGAGGCCGACGGTCATCGCGCCGGCGTCGTGCGCGGCCTGGGTGAGCAGTGTGCCGAGACCGCCCGCGGCGCCCGGGATCAGGACGACGTCCGACGGGATGACCTCGGCGTCCTCCAGGATCGCCAGCGCCGTCCGGCCGGTGCCGACGAGCGCGACGGCGTCCGCAAGGGACAAGGACGAGGGGACCTCGTGGAGAGAGGACACCGGCGCGACCGCGAGCGAGGCGTACCCGCCGCCGGCCGGGCCGAGGTGCGCGACGACCCGCTGGCCGGACCAGGGACCGGGCGAGTCGACCACGCCCGCCACCTCCCGGCCGGGGACCGTCGGCAGCGTGGGCAGCGGCGGCCCGGGCTGCTCTCCCCGCCGCAGTGACGCATCGATCAGGTGCACGCCGGCGGCTTCGACCCGGATCCGCACGTGGTCCGGCCCGGGGACCGGATCGGGCGCGTCCTCGTACCGCAGGGTGTCCGCGTCGCCGAACTCGTACTGCCGGATCGCCTTCATCTCGCCGAGCCTAGAACCTCCATATATGTTGAGGTCAAGGGCGAGGACAGTCGCCGTCACGGCCGGTGATAGCTTGAGAAACGTTTCCCGAGCCCGGTATGCCGAGGTGACCACCGTGACGACCAGCGACACCTATCGCGAGGAACCGGACGTCTACGCCGCTTCTCGGGACACCACCGAGGGCCGCGTGCACACGGTCGCGGGCGGGGACTGGAACGAGTTCCTGGCCGAGGCCGCGGGCGAGGACCGCATCGCGCTCAACTTCGGCCCGCAGCACCCGTCCTCGCACGGCGTGCTCCGGATCGTGCTGGAGCTCGAGGGCGAGACGATCATCAGCGCCCGGCCGGTCATCGGATACCTGCACACCGGTATCGAGAAGAACACCGAGTACCGGACCTGGACGCAGGGCACGACGTTCGTGACGCGGATGGACTACCTGTCCCCGCTGTTCAACGAGACGGCGTACTGCCTGTCGGTCGAGCGGCTGCTCGGGATCGAGGCGCCGAGCCGCGCCAACACGATCCGCATCATCTTGATGGAGCTCAACCGGATCTCCTCCCACATCGTCAGCCTCGCGGCCGGCGGCATGGAGATCGGCGCGCTCACCGCGATGACGATGGGCTTTCGCGAGCGCGAGCAGATCCTCGACGTGTTCGAGCTGATCACCGGCCTGCGGATGAATCACGGCTTCGTCCGCCCCGGCGGCATCGCGCAGGACCTGCCGCCCGGCGCCGAGTCGGCGATCCGGCAGCTGGTCAGCTATCTGGACGGCAAGCTGCCGGAGTACGACAAGCTGCTCACCGGCCAGCCGATCTGGAAGCGCCGCCTGCAGGGCGTCGGCTACCTGTCGGTCGAGGGCTGCCTCGCGCTCGGTGTCACCGGTCCGGTCCTGCGCTCGGCCGGGCTGCCCTGGGACCTGCGCAAGACGGAGCCGTACATGGGCTACGAGACGTACGAGTTCGAGGTGCCGACGGCGACCGAGGCCGACAGCTTCGCGCGCTACCTGCTCCGGCTGGAGGAGATGCGCCAGTCGCTGCGGATCGTCACCCAGGCGCTGGACCGGCTGGAGCCCGGCCCGGTCATGGTCACCGACCGCAAGATCGCCTGGCCGGCGCAGCTCGCGCTCGGCCCGGACGGGCTGGGCAACTCGCTGGACCACGTGAAGAAGATCATGGGTCAGTCGATGGAGTCGCTGATCCACCACTTCAAGCTGGTCACCGAGGGGTTCCGGGTGCCGCCGGGCCAGGTCAGCACCCAGATCGAGTCGCCGCGCGGGCAGCTCGCGTACCACGTGGTGTCCGACGGCGGGACCAGGCCCTTCCGCGTGCACGTGCGCGACCCCGGGTTCATCAACCTGCAGGCGATCCCGGCGATGACGGAGGGCGGCCTGCTGGCCGACCTGATCCCGGCGCTGGCCTCGATCGACCCCGTGATGGGCGGCGTCGACCGCTGACTCCCGGCGGCGTGTCGGTCCCGGCGGGCCGACACCCGCCCCGGCAGGCGCCGAGCGGGCGCTGGCCAGGCGCGGACGCGGTCGCCGCGGCGCTGCTGGAGGACGCCGACGCGGTAGGCCTGACGGCGCTGGTCCGGCGGGCGTCGACCCCGGGGGCGGTAATTCTGTTGCGGTGGGGAACGGGCCCTGGTCGACTCGGGGAACCGACGACCAGGAGGAGCACGATGACGGCTGCGTTCATGTCCACCCACTCGACCTACCTCGAGGACATGACGCTCCGTGTCTCTGCTCAATCTCGGCATCCTGGCGCACGTCGACGCCGGTAAGACCAGCCTCACCGAGCGGCTGCTGCACGACGCCGGTGTGATCGACGAGATCGGCAGCGTCGACGCCGGCAGCACGCAGACCGACTCGCTCGCACTGGAACGCCGGCGCGGCATCACGATCAAGTCGGCCGTGGTGTCGTTCGCGATCGGCGGCGTGACGGTCAACCTCATCGACACCCCCGGGCACCCGGACTTCATCGCCGAGGTGGAACGGGTCCTGTCCGTGCTCGACGGCGCCGTGCTGGTCGTCTCCGCGGTCGAGGGCGTGCAGCCGCAGACGCGGGTGCTCATGCGGGCGCTACGCCGGCTCGCGCTGCCCACGCTGATCTTCGTCAACAAGATCGACCGCGGCGGCGCCGACACCGACCGGGTGGTCCGGATGATCGTTGACCGGCTGACCCCGGCCGTGGTCCCGATGACCGCGGTCCGGGACGAAGGCCGCCGGCGCGCCGCGGTGGTCGATGACCCGGAGCTGCCCGGCCGGCTGCTCAGCCGGCTGTCCACATCGGACGACCGGCTGCTGGCCGCGTACGTCCGGGACGGGTCCGTCCCGTTCGGACGGTTGCGGACGGAGCTGGCGGTGCAGACCCGGGACGCCCGCGTGCACCCGGTGTTCTTCGGCTCCGCGATCACCGGCGCCGGCGTACCCGAGCTGACCGCGGCGATAGCCGAGCTGCTCCCGGTCGGCGGTGGCGATCCGGATGCGCCCGTGTCCGGCACGGTCTTCAAGGTCGAGCGCGGGCCGGCCGGCGAGAAGATCGCGTACGCGCGGTTGTTCGAGGGGACCCTGCGGGTGCGGGACCGGCTGGACGGGGAGCAGAAGGTCACCGGCGTCGGGGTGTTCGCGCGCGGCGGCGTCGAGTCCCGCCCGTCCGTCCACGCGGGACAGATCGGCAAGCTCTGGGGGCTGCGCGACATCCGGATCGGCGACCCGATCGGGATTCCGCGCACGGGTCCGGCCGAGCACTTCTCGCCGCCCACGCTGGAGACGGTCGTGGTCCCGGAGCAGGGAGAGGACCGGGCCGCGCTGCAGGTGGCGCTCAGCCAGCTGGCCGAGCAGGACCCGCTGATCGACCTGCGCCAGGACGACGTCCGCCAGGAGGTGTACGTCTCCCTCTACGGCGAGGTCCAGAAGGAGGTCATCCAGGCCACCCTGGCCGACGAGTACGGCCTGGCGGTCACCTTCCGGGAGACCACGACCATCTGCGTGGAGCGGCCGACCGGCACCGGCGAGGCGTACGAGCTGATGGGCGAGGGGAACCCGTTCCTGGCCACGGTCGGGCTGCGGGTCGAACCGGCCACAGTGGACAGTGGGGTCGGGTTCCGGCTGGAGGTCGAGCTCGGCTCGATGCCGTACGCGTTTTTCCGCAACGTCGAGGACACCGTCCGGCGCACCCTGGCCCAGGGCCTGTACGGCTGGCAGGTGATCGACTGCGTGATCACGATGACGCACTCCGGCTACGCGCCGCGGCAGAGCCACGCCCACCAGAAGTTCGACAAGAGCATGTCCAGCACCGGCACCGACTTCCGCGGGCTGACCCCGTTGGTGCTGATGGCGGCGCTGCGCCGGGCCGGGACGCGGGTGCAGGAGCCGATCGCGCGGTTCCGGCTGGAGCTGCCGGCCGACACGATCGGCCCGGTGTCGGCGGTACTGGCCGCGCACCGTGGCGTGCCGCTGGCCTCGGCGATCCTGGGTGCGACGGCGGTGCTGGAGGGCGAGGTGCCGGCCGCGCGGCTGCACGAGCTGGAGCGGGCGTTGCCCTCGCCGAGCCGGGGCGAGGCGGTGCTGGAGTCCGAGTTCGACTCGTACCGGCCGGCGCCGGGGGAGCCGCCGCGCCGGTCCCGCACCGACGCGAACCCGTTGGACCGCAAGGAGTACCTGCTGCACGTGAACCGCCGGGTCTAGCGTGGCCGGGTGATCTCGGGGTTGCTGTCGCAGGTGCTGGTCGCGTTCACGATCGAGCTGGACAACGAGTTCGAGCACCGGATGCCGCACCGGACGGCGCGCGGCCCGGCGGCGCACTCCGGTCGCGGCCCGTGGCTGGTCTCCCTGCCGATGTGGCAGAACTACCTGCGCTGGCTGCCGGACGGCGCGGACCAGGCGAAGCTGGTCAACCTAGGCGGCCTGAAGCGGTGGAGCTACGTCGAGGACGACGGCGTGACGCTGACCCGGGCCGGCCGGGCCGCGAACAAGGTCTGGACCGGTCTCCCGGAGGAGATCGAGGCCCGCTGGGAGGTCCGGTACGGCGACCTCACCCCGCTGCGGGCCGCGCTCGGCGAGCATCCCGACCTGCCCTGGGCCCTGCCGGTCGCCGGACCGTCCCGTGTGGACCGTCCGGTGTGGACCCGCGGCCTCGGCCCGGACTTGCCCGGCCGGCTCTCCCAGACCCTGCAGGCGTACGCGCGGGACTACGAGCGGGAGTCGCGGCTCTCGCTGGCGGTGAGCGCGAACGTGCTGCGGGCGCTGACCCCGGACGGGGTCGCCCTGCGGGACCTGCCGGTACGGACCGGGGTGTCCAAGGAGGCCGTCAGCGTCTCGGTCGGGTTCCTCGAGCGGGTCGATTGCGTGACGGTCGTCGCCCGGGTCGCCCGGCTCACCGAGAAGGGCCAGAAGGCCCAGGCGAAATATCGAAGGCTCGTCGGCGGCGAGCGGGACGATCGGCTGCGGGCGGTCCTGAAAGGCCTGCTGGCGGATCCGGAGAAGCTGCGCCAGGGCCTGACGCCGCACCCGGACGGCTGGCGGGCGCACCCGCCGTACACGGCGGTGACGAGGGCGTTGCTCGCGGATCCGGCCGCGGTGCTGCCGCGCTACCCGATGGTGTCGCACCGGGGCGGTTTCCCGGACGGGAGCTGATCGTGCTGGCTACGATTCGGACATGCGGGACAGGCGCACCTCACGGTGACCCACACGGGGTGGCCCGGAGGGCCGGTGTGATGCTGGAGGGGTGAGCTTCCGCGACTTCGCCGACATCGGGGAGCTGGCCCGGGCCCTCGACGCGGTCGGCTACCTGCCGGACCAGGGCGTGGCCACGGCCGCGTACCTGGCGATCCGGATGCGCCGGCCGCTGCTGCTCGAGGGCGATCCGGGCGTCGGCAAGACCGCGCTGGCGCAGGCGCTCGCGGACCTCACCGGGGCCGAGCTGGTCCGGCTCTCCTGCTACGAGGGCATCGACGCCAGCCAGGCCCTCTACGACTGGGACTTCCCGCGGCAGCTGCTGCACCTGCGCTCGGCCGAGGGTGGCGGCAGCGACGAGCGGTCCGTGTACGACCGGCGCTTCCTCATCGCCCGGCCGATCCTGCGTGCCCTGGAGCACAGCCCGTCCGTGCTGCTGGTCGACGAGATCGACCGGGCCGACGACGAGTTCGAGGCGTTCCTGCTGGAGGTGCTGGCCGACAACGCGGTGACGATCCCGGAGCTGGGCACGATCCGGCCGGACGAGCCGCCGATCGTGGTGCTCACCTCCAACCGGACCCGGGAGGTGCACGACGCGCTCAAGCGGCGCTGCCTCTACCACTGGGTCAGCCATCCCGACCTCGATCGGGAGGTCGAGATCATCAAGCGGCACCAGCCGGAGCTGTCCGAGCGGCTGGCGGCTCAGGTCGCCGCGGCGGTCGGGGCGATGCGGGCGGCCGGGCTGGTGAAGCCGCCGGGGATCGCGGAATCGATCGACTGGGCGTACGCGCTGCAAATCCTGGGGGCGCGGGAGCTGGACGCGGCCGCGGCGGCGGCGACGCTGGGGACGGTGCTGAAGTATCGCGAGGACCAGGTCACGGTCGAGCGGGACGTGCTCCCGGACCTGCTGGCCCGGCTGGGCTGACCGGGGTGGACCCCGCCCAGAACCAGGCCGCCGGCCCGGGCACCCGCTCGGCCGGCGGCTCCGGCACCGGCCCGGGCGTGGATCCGGTCCGCGGCCTGACCGGGCTGGCGCGGTCGCTGCGGGCGGCCGGGGTGGCCGCGGACGCGTCCCGGCTGGCGGCCGCGGTCGGCGCGCTGGCGCACGTCGACCCGCTCGACCCGGCCCAGGTCTACTGGTCGGCCCGGCTCACGCTCTGCTCCGACCCGGACGACCTGCCCCGCTTCGACGCGGTCTTCGCGGAGTGGCTGACGCCGCCCCGGCCGGTGCCGGTCATGGCCCCCGTCCCGGTCGAGGCGCCGCTGGGGGCGGGGCCGGGGACCGACGGCACCGGCGCGGTGGAGCGGGTCGCGGCGACCGCGATCGAGGTGCTGCGGACCCGGGACGTGGCCGCGGTGACCGAGGTCGAGCGGGCCGAGCTCCGGCGGCTGATCGCCTTGCTGGCCCCGTCGGTCGGCACCCGGCGGTCGCGGCGGCGCCGCCCGGGCGGCCGGGCCGGCATCGACCGGGGCCGCACGATGCGGGCGATGCTGCGGGCCGGCGGGGAGCCGCTGGTGCTGGCGCGCTGGCGGCAACGGGAGAAGCCGCGCCGGCTGGTGCTGCTGGTGGACGTGAGCGGCTCGATGTCGCCGTACGCGGAGTGGTTGCTGCTGTTCGCGCACGCCGCGGTCCGGGTCCGTCCTTTCGCGACCGAGGTGTTCACGGTCGGCACCCGGCTGACCCGGGTCACCCGGGCGCTGCGGCTGCGGGACACCCAGGCGGCGCTGCGGGCGGCGGCCGCGACCGTGCCGGACTGGAGCGGCGGCACCCGGCTGGGCGAGTCCTTACGGGCGTTCCTGGACCTCTGGGGTCAGCGCGGGGCGGCCCGCAACGCGGTCGTGGTGATCTTCTCCGACGGCTGGGAGCGCGGCGGGGCCGAGCTGCTCGGGACGCAGGCCGAGCGGCTGCGCCGGCTCGCCCACGCGGTCGTCTGGGTCAACCCGCACAAGGGCAAGGACGGGTTCAGCCCGGAGACGGCGGGGATGGTGGCGGCGCTGCCGTACGTCGACGCGCTCGTCGCCGGCCACTCCGCCGCCGCGCTCGCCGAGCTCGTCACGGTGTTGCGCACGGCCTGACGGGGTGAGATCAGGCCGGGTGAGATCAGGCCGGGACGCCCGCCGAGACCAGGGCACGCTTGGTGAGGACCCGCGCGAGGTGCCGGCGGTAGGGCGCGTCGGCGTGCATGTCCTCGGCCGGCTCGGCCTCCTCGGCCGCGAGGGCGGCGGCCTCGGTCGCGCTCGCCCCGCCCGCCACCGCCTGTTCGGTCGAGACCGCCCGTACCGGCTGCGGGCCCATGTTGGCCAGGCTGACCCGCCCGCCGACCGCGGCGACCCCGACGATGGCCCAGTCGTTGGCCCGGCGGGTGAACTTCTGGTAGCCCCAGGGCTGCCCCGGCCGGGCCGGCATCCGCAGCTCGACGATCATCTCCTCGGGCTCCAGCGCGGTCTCGAAGTAGCCCTGGAAGAAGTCGTCGACGCCGATCTCGCGCCGTCCGGACGGCCCCTGCACGACCACTCGTCCGTCCACAGCGGACAGTGCCATCGGCAGGTCCGCGGCCGGGTCGGCGTGCGCGAGCGAGCCACCGATCGTGCCCCGGTGCCGGATCTGCGGGTCCCCGACCAGGCCGGCCGACCAGGCCAGCAGCGGCACCTGCTCGCGGACCAGCTCCGAGCTGGTGACGGCCTGGTGCCGGGTCGTGGCCCCGACGGCCAGGAAGGAACCGTCGACCCGGATGTAGTCCAGGTCGGACAGACCGCCGACGTCGATCAGCACCGACGGCGCCGCGAGCCGGACCTTCATCATCGGTAGCAGCGAGTGTCCGCCGGCCAGCAGCTTGGCCTCGTCCCCGTGCTGCTGCAGCAGGGCGACGGCCTCGTCCGCGGACTGCGCCGCGACGTACTCGAAGGGGGAAGGGATCACTGCTGCTCACCCGCCGCGGCGAGGACGGCCCGCACGATGTTGTGGTAGCCGGTGCAGCGGCAGAAGTTGCCCTCCAGCCCCTCCCGGACCTCCTGCTCGGTCGGGTGCGGGTTCTCCGCCAGCAGCCCGACCGTGGCCATCACCATGCCCGGCGTGCAGAAGCCGCACTGCAGCCCGTGCTCCTGCCGGAACGCCTGCTGCACCGGGTGCAGCTCACCGTCCGGTGTGGACAGTCCCTCGGCCGTGGTGACCGACCGGCCGTTGGCCTGGGCCGCGAGCACGGTGCAGGACTTGATCGACGTCCCGTCCAGCAGGACCGTGCAGGCGCCGCAGGAGGTGGTGTCGCAGCCGACGTTGGCCGCCCGCAGCCCGCGGAGCTCGCGCAGGTAGTGGACCAGCAGCAGTCGCGGCTCGATCTCGTCCACCCGGGTCTCGCCGTTGACGGTGATCTCGACCTTCACCGGCCGCTCCCTTCCTCGATGGCCCGCCAGATCGTGCGGGGGGACGTGGGCATGTCGATGTGCCGGACGCCGAGGTGGGACACCGCGTCGACGACCGCGTTCTGCACCGCCGGGGTGGCGCCGATGGAGCCGGCCTCGCCGATCCCCTTCGCCCCCAGCGGGTTGTACGTCGTCGGCGTGACCATGTCGACCAGCTCGTAGTTGGGCACCTCGGTCGCCGACAGGAACGGGTAGTCGGCGAAGCTCGCGGTCAGCGGGTTGCCGTCGGCGTCGTACACGACCTCTTCCAGCAGGGCCTGGGCGACGCCCTGGGCGATCCCGCCGTGCCGCTGGCCGTCGGCCAGCAGCGGGTTGAGGACGACGCCGGCGTCGTCGACCGCGACGAGCCGCTGCAGCACGGCCCGGCCGGTCTCGGTGTCCACCTCGACCACCGCGACGTGTGCCCCGAACGGGAACGTCGCCCCGGGCGCGGTGAAGACGGTGTGCACGAACAGCCGCTCCCGCTCGGCCAGCGAGGCCAGCGAGACCGCGGCCTGGGCGACGCCGGCCACGGTGAACGAGGACCGGTCGACGTCGAAGCGGAGGTCGCCCGGGTCGGCCTCGAGCGCGTCGGCGGCCCGCTCCCGGGCCACGTCGAGCAGCTCGATCGAGGCCTGCCGGACCGCGGCGCCGCCCTGCTGCAGGCTGCGCGACCCGCCGGTACCGCCGCCCTTGGGGATGAGGTCGGTGTCGCCCCACTTGAGCCGGATCTTCTCGACCGGGATGCCGAGCTGCTCGCTGGCCAGCATCGCCCAGGCCGTCTGGTGACCCTGGCCGTGCGGCGAGGTGCCGGTGAGGATCGTGGCGCTGCCGTCCGGGTGGACCTCGACGGTGGCGTTCTCGTTCGGCGCGCCGGACTCCGCGCCGCCGCCGGTGACCTCGACGTAGCTGGCCAGGCCGATGCCGAGCTGGACGACGTCGCCGCGGGCGCGGCGCTCGGCCTGCTCCTTGCGCAGCTCCTCGTAGCCGGCCGCGGTCAGCGCCCGTTCCAGCGCGCCCGGGTAGTCGCCGCTGTCGTAGAGCGCGCCGAAGCCGTTCGCGTGCGGCTCGGTGAAGGGCTCGAGCAGGTTGCGCCGCCGTACGTCGGCCGGGTCCATCCCGATCTCGGCCGCGAACAGGTCCATGGCCCGCTCCACCGCGGCGGTCGCCTCCGGCCGCCCGGCCCCCCGGTACGCCCCGATCGGCGTCGTGTTCGTGACCACCGACCGCGCGAACGACTCGACCTTGGGGAAGTAGTACGTCCCCGGCGTCATCAGCCGGGTCAGCGACGGCAGCAGCGCACCGATCCGCGGGTAGGCCCCGGCGTCCTGCAGCACCTCCAGCCGGTACGCCAGGACGGTGCCGTCGGGCCGGCCGCCGATCGTCACGGTCTGGTACTGGGCCCGGCCGTGGGTCATCGCGAGCAGGTTCTCGTACCGGGTCTCCGCCCAGCGGGCCGGGCGGCCCAGGGCCTTCGCGACCCAGGCGACCGCGGCGTGCTCGGGGTCGGCGCCGAACTTCGCGCCGAACGCGCCGCCCACGTCCGGGGTGATGACGCGCACCTGGGCCGCGTCGACGTTGAGCATCCCGGCCAGCACGGCCTTGGTGCCCTGCGCGCCCTGGTTCGGCACCCAGGTGGTCAGCCGGCCGTCCGCACCCCAGACCGCGGCCGCGGCGCGGGACTCCATCGGCGCCGGCGCGACCCGCTGGTTGAGGATCGTGCGGGTGACGACGACCTCGCAGTCGTCGAAGAGATGCTCGTCGAGCTCCTCGCCGTACGTGACGATCGTGTTGGTGCCGACCTCCGGGAACAGGACGATCTCGTCCTTGGCGGCGTCGCGCATGTCGACCACCACCGGCAGCGGGTCGTAGTCGACGCCGACCAGTTCGAGCATGTCCTCACCCTGGTACGGGTCCTCGACGACGACGATCGCGACCGGCTCGCCGACGTAGCGGACCACGTCGCCGGCCAGGACCGTCTGGGGCATCGTGTCCTTCAGGCCCATCCCCGGCTTGATCGGCGGCAGGTCGGCCAGGTCGGCGGCGGTGTACGCGGCGACCACGCCGGGGGCGGCCCGGACCGCGTCCAGGTCGACGCCGGTGATCCGGGCGTGCGCGACCGGGGAGCGGACGAAGAACACGTGCGCGGCCCCGGTCAGCCGCTCGTCGACGAGATCCTCGGTGTACTCGCCCCCGGTGGTCAGGAACTTCGGGTCTTCGGTCCGCAGTACTCGGGTCCCGAGGATGCTCACCAAGGCCTCCTGCCGATGTCGGGGAGACGTACCCGGAGGTACCTCCGCTTTCACTATGCCACTGAGATCCGGGCGGGAACCGTGGGGGCGGGTGGATGCCGCGGGGTCAGCGGTGGCCGGCTCGGAAGTCGTCCGGATCCGCCTGCAGGAGCTGGTCGAGCCGCTCCTCCACCGCCAGCCGCTGGGCGGTCAGCGCGGCCGCGGCGGCGCGCAGGGTCAGGCTGTCGACACCGGCCAGCGCGGGCCCGCGCCAGAGCGCGAGCGCGGCCGCCAGCTCCGGCGTGTCGGCCCCGGCCGACAGCGCGGTGAAGCGGTCGACGTCCAGCGAGTGCGCGTCCGGCCGGAACCGGTACCCGCGGCCGTCGGTGTCGATCGACCGCGGGATCCGCTGCCGGAGCCGGCCGATGAGCTTGTGCACCTGGTGGGTGGCGGTGGCCGGGGGCGGGCCGTCCCAGAGCACGTCGACGAGCTCGTCCAGTCCGACCACCCGGCCGCCGGCCAGCAGCAGCGCGGCCAGCGCCTTCACGGCCTGCGGGCCGCCGACCGCGAGGCGGCGCCGGCCGTCGCGGACCTCGACCGGCCCCAGCAGGAGGAATTCCACGCGGGCCAGGGAAGCATCCGGAACGGACGGACCGGCAGTTCGGGGCGTGATCGGGACCTGATCGTCTGACAATTGTGATTTCCGGCCCGATCGGGTGAACCTGTCCGGTCAGGACGCGGGCGGACACCGGCAGCTCCTGCTGGTCCTCACCAGGGGCTGACCCCGGCCCCGGGTGGGGTTGAATCGGGTGCGTGGGCTCGATCGCGTACGACCTCGCCGACTGGGCCGGCGCGCTGCGGCCCACCCCGGCCGACCTCGAGCTGGCCGACCGGTCGCTGCGGGACACGGTCGCGGTGACGCTGGCCGCCCGCGACCACCCGGTGGCGGCGCTGGCCGCGGGTGCGCTCGGGCCGGGCGGCCGGTGGGCGGCGGCCGGGCACGTGCTCGACTTCGACGACCTGCACATGGAATCGACCTCGCACGTGAGCGTGGTCTGCGTGCCGGCGGTGCTGTCAGCCGGCGGTGACGCCCGGGCGTACCTGGCCGGGGCCGGGGTGATGGCGCGGCTCGGCGCCGCCCTGGGCTGGGCCCACTACGCGGCCGGCTGGCATGCGACCTGCACCGCCGGGGCGCTCGGGGCCGCGGCCGGGGCCTCGGTCGCACTCGGTCTGGGCGTGGACGCGACGGCGACCGCGCTGGCGCTGGCGGTGCCGGGCGCGGGCGGGGTGCAGCGGGCGTTCGGGACCGACGCGAAGTCGCTGCAGGTCGGGTTCGCGGTGGACGCCGGGGTACGGGCGGCGCGGCTCGCGGCGGCCGGCGCGGGGGCCGACCTCGCCGCGGTCGACGCCTGGTTCGCGCTGGTCGGCGGGGTTTCTCCGCCGGACCTGGCCGACCCCGGCCGGGGCGCGATCGATCTGGGCGGGCCGGCGGTGCCCGGCGGGCTGGCGATCAAGGTCTATCCCTGCTGCTACGCGTTGCAGCGGCCGATCAGCGCGCTGGCCTCGCTGCGGGACCGGCTCGATCCGGCCGCGGTCGACCGGATCGTGCTGCGCACTCCCGAGGCGACGGTCGCGCCGCTCATCCACCACCGGCCCGAGACCGGGCTGCAGGCCAAGTTCAGCCTGGAGTACGCGGCCGCGACCGCGCTGCTCGACCCGTACTCGGGGTTCGAGGCGTTCACCGACGCGGCCGCCCGCCGGCCTGCGGCCCGGGAGCTCGTCTCGCGGGTCGAGGTCGAGCTGAGCCCGGGCGGGGACGGGCTGCTGGCCGGGTCGCTGGAGGCCGAGGTCCGGACCGGGACGCAGACCCTGCGGGTCAGCCAGCAGCTCCCGCCGGGTTCGCCCGCACGGCCGCCGACCGGCGCCGAGCTGCAGGCCAAGATCGACGACTGCACGGCCGGCCTGGACATCGGCCCGGTGACCTGGTCGACCGCGGCCGATGTGCTTCGCACCCACCTACCCGAGGGACCAGCATGAACGAGCTGACCGAGGACGAGACGGCGATCGTCGCGCTGGTGCGTGAGTTCGTGGATCGCGACGTGAAGCCAGTGGTCCGGGAGCTGGAGCACGAGAACACGTACCCGGAGAAGCTCATCGAGCGGATGAAGCAGCTGGGGATCTTCGGGTTGGCGATCCCGGCGCCGTGGGGCGAGGCGGTCGTGTCCACGCCCTGCTACGCCGCGGTGACCGAGGAGCTGGCGCGGGGGTGGATGAGCCTGGCCGGCGCGATGGGCGGGCACACCGTGGTGGCCAAGCTGCTGCTGGCGTACGGGACCGAGGAGCAGCAGGACCGCTACCTGGCCCGGATGGCGACCGGCGAGGTCCGGGCGACGATGGCGCTGACCGAGCCCGGCGGCGGGTCCGATCTGCAGGCGATGCGGACCGTAGCCCGTCGTGACGGGGACGCGTACGTGGTGAACGGGTCGAAGACCTGGATCACCAACGCCCGCCGGTCCCAGCTGGTCGCGCTGTTGTGCAAGACCGACCCGGAGGCGTCGCCGCCGCACCGGGGGGTGAGCATCCTGCTGGTCGAGCACGGTCCCGGCTTCACCGTCTCCCGGGACCTGCCCAAGCTCGGCTACAAGGGCGTGGAGAGCTGCGAGCTGGCCTTCGACGACTTCCGGGTGCCCGCGTCCGCGCTGCTCGGCGGCGCCGAGGGGTCCGGGTTCGCCCAGATGATGCGAGGGCTGGAGATCGGCCGGATCCAGGTCGCGGCCCGGGCGGTCGGGGTCGGCGCCGCCGCGCTGGAGGACTCGCTGCGGTACGCCCAGGAGCGGGAGAGCTTCGGGCAGCCGATCTGGCAGCACCAGTCGGTCGGCAACCTGCTCGCGGACATGGCGACCTCGGTGGAGGCGGCGCGTCAGCTCGTCCTGCACGCGGCCCGGGTCTACGAGTCCGGCGAGCGGGCCGACCTGGAAGCCGGCATGGCGAAGCTGTTCGCGTCGGAGACCGCGATGAAGGTCGCGCTGGACGCGGTCCGCGTGCACGGCGGGTACGGGTACTCCACCGAGTTCGACGTCGAGCGGTACTTCCGGGACGCGCCGCTCATGATCGTCGGCGAGGGGACGAACGAGATCCAGCGGACCGTGATCACCCGCCAGTTGATCAAGCGTAACCCGGCGGGCCGATGAGCTCGCCGGGCAAGACGCCCGACACGGCCGGGGGCCCGGCACCGGCCGGGGACGGGGCGCCGCCGGCGGGTGCGGCCGGGCGGCTGGCCGGGGACGGGGCGCCGGCGGGCGCGGCCGGGCCGCTGGCGGGCGTGACGGTGGTGGCGCTGGAACAGGCCGTCGCGGCTCCGTTCGCGACCCGGCAGCTGGCCGACCTCGGCGCCCGGGTGATCAAGGTCGAGCGCCCGGGCGGCGACTTCGCCCGCGGCTACGACACGACCGTGCGCGGCCAGTCCAGCTACTTCGTCTGGCTCAACCGGAGCAAGGAGAGCGTGACGCTCGACCTCGCCGTGCCCGCCGACCTGGCCGTACTGCGCTCGCTGCTGGCGGGCGCCGACGTGTTCGTACAGAACCTCAAGCCGGGCGTCGCCGAGCGTTTCGGTCTCGGCGCGTCGACGCTGACCGCGGCGCACCCCCGGCTGATCACCTGCTCGGTCTCCGGCTACGGCGCCGGCGGCCCGTACGCCGCCAAGAAGGCGTACGACCTGCTGGTCCAGTGCGAGGCCGGGGTCCTGTCGGTGACCGGGACCCCGGACGAGCCGGCCAAGGTCGGCATCTCCGTCGCCGACATCGCCGCCGGCATGTACGCCTACACCGGCATCCTCACCGCCCTCTACGACCGGGAACGCACCGGGCACGGCAGCTCGTTCGAGGTGTCGATGCTGGAGGCACTGGGCGAGTGGATGACCCAGCCGATGCTGTTCTCCGTGTACGGCGGGGCGCCGCCGCGCCGGGTCGGCGCGCGGCACGCGTCGATCTCGCCGTACGGGCCGTACGTGGCCGGGGACGGGGCGGCGGTGTTCATCGGCGTGCAGAACGACCGCGAGTGGGCCGTGCTGTGCGCACGGCTGCTGGACGATCCGGCGCTGGCGGCGCGGTTCCCGGCGAACCCGGACCGGGTCGCCCACGACGACGAGATCACCGCCCGGATCGAGGCCGGCCTCGCCGGGATGACCGCGGACGAGGCCGCCGAACGGCTGGACGGGATCGGCATCGCCAACGCGCGGCTGCGAACGGCGGCCGAGCTCGCCGACCACCCGCAGCTCGCGGCCCGGGACCGGTGGCGGTCGGTGGACACCCCCGGCGGTCCCGTCCGGACGCTGCTCCCGCCGGTCACGGTGGCGGGCTGGACGCCGTCGCTGGGGCCGGTACCGGCGCCGGGCGAGCACACCGAGGCGGTCAAGCGCGGTGGATGAGCTGATCACGCCGGGGCCGGCGGCCGCGCTGGCCGGCCTGCTCGGCGTACCCGCGCCCGCCGCTGAGCTGCCGCCGCTGTGGCACTGGGTCTACCTGCTCGACCGGCCGCCGCAGGCCGACCTCGGCCCGGACGGGCACCCGGTCCGCGGGGTCACGCTGGTGCCGCCGGGGCCGGGCCGGCGCCGGATGTGGGCCGGCGGCCGGGTCCGCGTGCTCGGCTCCGTCCACTTCGGACAGGAGGCGCGCCGGAACAGCGCGGTGACGTCCACTGTGGACAAAGAGGGGACGTCGGGCCCGCTCACGTTCGTCACCGTGACGCACGAGATCAGGCAGGGCGGCCGGGCCGTGATCGTGGAGGAGCAGGACGTCGTCTACCGGGCGCCCGGCCCGGAACTGCCTGGGGTACAGGATGATCCGGTCCCGGCCGGGCCGCGGGAGTGGGAGATCGAGACCTCGCCGACCCTGCTGTTCCGGTTCTCGGCGCTGACGTACAACGGGCATCGGATCCACTACGACCGGGACTACGCGCGCGACGTCGAGGGATACCCCGGGCTGCTCACGCACGGCCCGCTGCAGGCGCTGGCCATGGCCTGGTCGCTGCGGGCGGGGCCGCGGGGCACGTTCTCGTACCGGTTGCTGGCGCCGTTGTTCGACTTCCAGGGGATGCGGGTGTCCGCGGCGCCGGACGGGACCGCCGCGGTGCGCGACCGGGGCGGCCGGCAGACGGCGGCCGGGCGCTGGGAGCCGGCGTGAGCGTGCGGCTGGAGGGCGTCCGCAAGCGGTTCGGGCGGGCCGAGCCCTGGGTGCTCGACGGGATCGACGCCACGTTCGCGGCCGGGGCGGTGACGCTCGTCGTCGGCGGCAACGGGTCCGGCAAGTCGACGCTGCTGCGGACGGTCGTGGGCGCGTCGGCGCCGACCCGGGGGCGGGTGCTGCGCCCGGCCGGCCCGGCCGCGTACGTGCCCGAGCGGCTGCCGGCCGAGCTGCGGATGACGGCCCGGCAGTACGTCCGGCACATGGGCCGGCTGCGCGGGCTGCCCGCGCCGGCGGTGACGGCGCGGGCGGAGGAGCTGTTCGAGCGGCTCGGGCTGCGGCCCGGGCCGGACGTCCCGGTCGGGGAGCTGTCCAAGGGCAACAGCCAGAAGGTCGCGCTGACCCAGGCGCTGCTGGCGCCGACCGCGCTGCTCGTGCTCGACGAGCCGTACACGGGGCTGGACCCGGCGGCCGCGGCGGCGCTGACCGGGCTGGTGCTCGGCGCCCGCGAGCACGGGGCGGCGGTGCTGCTCAGCGGGCACGAGACCGCCGTCTCCCCGGAGGCCGACGCGACGTACGCCGTTCGCGGCGGGGTCCTGGCCGCGGTGGACGCGCCGGCCGCGGTCCGGACCCGGCTGGTGCTGCGGCGCGGCCGGGCGGATGCGGCGCCGCCGCCGGGTGGGGTCTGGGACGCCGGGCGGGGACTGCTGGTCGTGGTCACGGCCGATCCGGACGAGACGCTGCGGACCGCGTTGGCCACGGGCTGGTCGTTCGTCGAGGGCGTGCGGTCGTGACCGCGCTGCTGCGCTACGTCGCCGCGGACTCGCTGCGGGCCGAGCGGTGGGCGGCGCCGGTGCTGCTGTTCCTCGGCGCGACCGCGGCCTTCAACGCGGACGAGGGCGGGGACGCGCTGGCCTGTTACGGCTTCACCGCCGCCGTGCTGCTGCCGGTCGCGGTCTGGCTCACCGTGGCCGTCAGCAACAGCGAAGATCCGGTGCAGCAGGACGTCACCGCGGTCACCGTGGGCGGCGCCCTGCGCGTACGGCTGGCGAAACTGTGGTGCGCGGCGATCCTGTGCGTCGTCCTAGCGATCGGCGCGCTGATCTGGTCGCCGGTGGCGGGCAACCCCGACCGGCCGAGCTGGGTCGTCGCCGGGGCGGCCGCGCACGCGATCACGCTGGTGGCCGGGGTGGCGATCGGCGCGGTGCTGAGCCGGCCGGTGGTGACGCGGCTGAGCATCGTCGTGTTCGGGGCGACGCTGGCGCTGCTGCTGGAGCTGGCCCTGCCGATCCCGCCGCTGCGGCCGATGCTGACGCTCTTCGACGCCGACCACCCGGGCGCGCTGGCCTGGCCGCTGACCGCGATCGCGGCCGAGACGGTGGTGCTCGCGGCGGCGTTGATCGCGGTCGCCCACCGCGTCGCACGGCACCGGACCTGAGCATCGCCTACCGTCGGCGTCCGTGGAGGACCTGATCGCCTGGTGCGGGTTCGCGGCGTCCGGGAACGCCGCCCTCCGCAGCCGCAGCGTGCTCGCCCCCGACTGACCCCTAGTGGGTCGACGGGGTCGAGCCGAAGGCGGTCATGAAGTTGTTGCGGAAGGCGTCCATCCGCCACTCCGGCGCGTTCGGCGCCGGCCGTAGCCCGTCCGTCCAGTCCCAGGACGAGATCTTGTCGAGCACCGCCGGGTCCTTGGCCACGATCGTGATCGGCACGTCCCGGCTGGCGTCCTGCCCGGTCACCACCGGTGCCGGCTGGTGGTCGCCGAGGAAGATCAGCACCAGGTTCTTGTCGCCGTACGTCTCGATGTAGGAGATGAGCGCGTTGAGCGAGTACTGGATCGAGCCGATGTAGGACGCCCGCAGCTTGTTCGGGTCGCCGATGATCGACCCGGGCGCACCGCCGGCCTGGTTGGCCGGGTCGTTGAAGATCGAGCCGTCGCCGAGCTTGTCCCAGTCGACCATCTTCGGGATCGGCGTCCACGGGCTGTGGCTGGAGACCGTGGTGATCTCCGCGAACAAGGGCGCGTGCCCCGGCTGCATCGAGCGCTGCTGGAACTGCTGGTACGTGTACTGGTCCGGCATCGTCGCGTAGCTGAAGTGCGGGCCCTTGTAGCCCAGGTTGTTGAGGTTGTACTCGGTCTCGTAGCCGTAGAACTGGCCCTCCGGCCAGGCGCGGTCGATCACCGGCTCGGTGCTGACCGTGTGCCAGCCTGCCTTCTTGAACGCGCTGGTCAGCGTCAGCCGGTTGCCTGACGTCAGCGACCGGTACCGCTGCTGGTTGTTGATGTAGAGCCCGGACAGCATCGAGGCGTGCGCCAGCCAGCTGCCGCCGCCGACCGTCGAGGAGCTGATCCACCCGCTCCTGGCCGCGAACCCGGCCGCCTCCAGCGACTTCGTCCCGGCGTCGAGCTGTGCGTCCACCGGCGGCGCGAACGTCGGGTCCTCGACCGCGTACCGGCCGTAGGACTCGACGAAGGTGAGCACCACGTCCTTGCCCTTCAGCCCCGTGAACAGCTCGTTGGCGGGCGTGTCCTTGAACGGGTCGACCGCCGCCTCCTGCTGGAAGGCGTCCTTGTCGTTCAGACCGGTACGGATCTGCTGGGCGCGGTTGACGACGAGCTGCTCGTCCGCCCGGGACGCGACCGGCACGCCGTGCACCACCTGCGCGCCGAACGCCGCGCACGCGATCCAGGCGACCGTGAGCAGCGCGGTCGCGCCGACCGCGACCCGGTTGTGCCGCACCACCAGCGTGGTCAGCCGCAGCATCGACAGCACCATCAGGGTCAGGATCGCGATGACCAGCAGGAAGGCGCCGATCACCGCGAGGATCGCGCCGAACGTGCCGATCGAGTCCTGCACGACCCCGGCCGCGGAGCCGAGCAGGAACCAGTCGAGCACCAGGTCGAACGGCCGGGCCAGCGAGGCGGTGAAGCCGATGTCGATGACCTTGATGATCGTGAGCAGGCCGAGCAGGACGCCGAGCAGGACCGCGACGACCCGGCGTACGGGCCGGGGCAGCACGAGCAGCACGACGACCGCGACCAGCGCCTCCAGCGGGATCCGGAGGAAGGACTTCGCGTGCAGCTGGCCGTAGTTGTCCGGGACGGTGAGCGCGAACAACACGAAGATCGCGGCCAGCACGGTGAGCACGATCAGGATTCCGCCGCGGACCTTGCCCCGCCGCTTGACCTGGCCGTCGGCTGCTTCCGCTCTCGATTCAGCGTCCGTCGTCGCCTCGGTCCCCGGCTCCGGGGCGGCGTCCTCGGTCCCGGCGGCCGGGACGGCGACGGCATCGGCGGCCGGCTCGTCCTCGGTCTCCGGGCGGCGGAAACGGGTCAGGAGGGACAACGTAGGACCTCGTCTGTCAGCGGACCGGTGTCTGGGTGAAGTGGTGGACCTTCGCCGCCAGGTACGCGGCGTTCGCCGGGCTGCGGTGCACGCCCGTCGGCACCTGCTCGGTGATCGTCAGGCCGAGGTGCTCGAGCTGCTCGGTCTTGTCCGGGTTGTTGGTCAACAGGGCCATCCGCTCGATGCCGAGCGCCGCGAGCATCTGGGCGGCGGCCGTGTAGTCGCGCTCGTCCTCGCCGTGCCCGAGCGCCAGGTTCGCCTCGTACGTGTCCAGCCCCGCGTCCTGCAGCGCGTACGCGTCGAGCTTGCTGTAGAGGCCGATGCCCCGGCCCTCCTGGCGCAGGTAGAGCACGTAGCCGCCGACGCCGGCGATCCGCTCGACCGCCTCCCGCAGCTGCGGACCGCAGTCGCAGCGCTGGCTGCCGAACACGTCGCCGGTGAGGCACTCGCTGTGCGGGCGGACCAGCGGGACCGTGTCGTCGGCGAGCTCGCCCAGGCCGACCGCGAGGTGCTCCTCGCCGTCGACGAGCCCGTCGAAGGTGAACACCCGAGCCGTCGTGCTGTAGCCGTCGGAAAACCGGAGCGGGACCGTCACCTGCCTGCGGACCGTCGCGGCGGGCGCCTCAGTCAATGCCGAGGCCTTGGGTCCGAGGACGCACGAGCCGCGCGGCGGCGGTCCGGGCGGCCCAGGTCCGCGGGTACGTCGTCTCTCGCGGGCTCGGTACGAGCGCGGCCGCCGGGCGCGCCGGGCGCGCCGCCGGATCCACCGGCGGCCGCAACCGCCGGCTCAGCAGCACCGCCGCGCCGGGCAGGCTCGCGACCAGCACCAGCGCCCCGTACAGCACGGCGGTGGTGACGCCCTGGGCCGCGGTCAGCCCGGCCGCGCCGAACGCCCACGCCGCCACGCCCTCGCGCGGGCCGAACCCGGCCACGTTCAGCGGCACGGTCATCACCGCGAGCATGAGCAGCGCGAGCGGGATGAGCAGCCTCATTGGCGCGTGCGACCCGGCGGCGTGCGCGGCGACCAGGAAGGTTGCCGCATGCCCGGTCACCGCGACCACGGACGCGACGAGCGCGCGGGGCCAGACCCGGCGGGCGAGCAGGCTGTCACGGACGTCGGCCCGGGCCGTCCGGACCCCGCGGGCCCAGCGGGACAGGCCGTTGTGCGGGAGCAGCCAGACCAGCAGCGCCACGGCCAGCACGACCGTGACGCCGATGCCGGCGACCAGCGGCATCGCCGAGCGCACGGGCGACGGGAACGCGAACAGGACGACCACCATCAAGGCCACCTGAACGATTTGGCCCGCGGTGCGCTCCCAGACCACAGCCCGTACGCCCCGGGACACATCGCCGACCTCGCGCCCGTGGTTGACCGCCCGGTGCACGTCGCCGAGCACGCCGCCCGGCAGCGTCGAGTTGAGGAAGATCGACCGGTAGCAGTCGGCGACCGCGGTCCGCAGCGGGAGCGCGAGCCCCAGCCCACCCGCGACCACGCTCCACCGCCAGGCCGAGGCCACGGTGGTGACGATCCCGATCGCGAACGCCACCGCCAGCGAGCCGGCGTCGATCTGGCGCAGCGCGTCCAGGAACGGGCCGGTCCCCAGCCGCCAGACCAGGACGGCGAGGATGGCCAGGCCGGTCAGCGGTCGGGCCCAGGCCCAGATCGTCCGCCGCCTCAGCCCGGCGCGGGACGGCCCGCGGCCGGGTCTCTGGGCGGGCGGCGCCGGAGGCGGCAGCACCGGTGCGCTCGTCATCGGTCTCCCCTCGAACGGCACTTACTGCTGGATCCACGTCGGAAGCGGGACCCGGGTTCAGACGATTCCCGGCACCAGGAGATCGGCGTGGCCGACGACGACGCCGAGCCGGCCCGCGGCCATGTCATCCCTGCGCCGGGCCGCGTACGCCGTCGCCCGCCCGGTCAGCTCGATCCGTTGCCCGCACGCGGCACCCACCCAACCGGTGAGCCACTCCTCGGTCAGCGCGCCGGATCCCAGCCGCCAGGGGGTGTCCCGGACCTCGACCGGGCGGCCGCGCCGGCGGAAGGCCGCGGCGGCCGTGGCGGCGGCGTCCGGGCCGAGCAGCGTGCGGCCCCCGACCGTCCGGCGCTGGTGGTCGTCGAAGGCGGCCGCGAGCGCCGCGTCCAGCGGGTCGGGCGGGTCCAGCTCGACCTGGCCGATCACGGAGAGCGTCAGCAACGCCGGCGCCCCGGCGCAGGCCCCGACGATCCGCTCGACCTCCTCGGCCGTGAGCATGTCGAGCAGCGCCGACGCGGTGACCAGGGACGCGCCGGCCAGATCGGCGGCGGTCAGCCGGGTCAGGTCGCCGCCCCGGGTCTCGGCCGTCACCCCGGCCGGCAGGCTCGCGACGGCCCGCCGCAGCAGCGCCGGGTCACGGTCGTGCAGCACCCAGTGCTGCGGGCCGGGCAGCTGCGGGGCCAGCCAGCGCACCATCGAGCCGGTCCCGCTGCCGAGGTCGTGGATCACCAGCGGGGCCCGCGCCCGCAGCCGCCGGACCAGCTCGGTCGAGCGCGCGGCGGCGTCGGCCGGCTCCCGCAGCGCCAGCCAGTCCGCGAAGTCGATCACGCGTCACCCGGGAAGCCGGCCGGGACCGCCGGGATCCCGGTCAGGACGTCCGCGACGATGCCGGCGGTGACGTCCCAGCCGGTGAGCGTCTCCCGTCGGGCCACGGCCGAGCGCCGCAGCCGCGCCCGCAGGTCGGCGTCGGTCAGCCAGCGCCGCAGCGCCGCGGCCAACGCGCCGGGGTCCTCCGGCGGCACGAGCAGCCCGGGCACGCTGCCGTCCGGGGCCTCGCCGAGCGCGTCCGGCAGCCCGCCGACCGCGGTCGCGAGCACCGGCACGCCGCGGGCGAGCGCCTCCGTCACCACCATCCCGTACGTCTCCCCGCGGGAGGCGAGCACGAGCAGGTCGGCCCGCGCGTACGCGGCGTCGAGGTCGGCGCCGACCAGTGGGCCCGCGAACCGGATCGTGCCGGGTGCCCGGTCCCGCAGCGCGGCGACGAACTCCGGCTCCCTCGTCAGCGATCCCACGTACGCGCACTCGTACGGCTGTCCGACCGAGGTCAGCGCGTCGGTGAGCAGGTCGTGGCCCTTGTGCGGGGACACCGCGGCGACGCAGAGCAGCCGGGAACCGGCCGGCGACCCGGGCGCCAGCGGGGCCGGGTCCACCCCGGGCGTCGCGACCGTCACCGGCGGCGGCACGTCGAGCAGGTCACGGGTCCACGGGCTGGTCGTGACCACCGCCCGGGCCGCGGTGAGCACCTTGGCCTCGGCGTCGTCGCCCAGCGGCATGTGCACCAGCGGGACCAGCCGCAGCCGCTTCGCCGCCGGCACCAGCTCGTCCGGCGCGGCCGAGCCGACCAGCCCGTCGACCAGCACGAGCGCGTCGTCCGGCAGCGCGGCCAGGGTCCGGGCCAGGAAGGCCCGCTCGTCCTGTGACGGGGCCGGCCAGCTGCCCGGGACGGCCAGCTCGACCACGGTCCAGCCGCGGGCGGACAGGCCCCGCAGGAGCCGGCGGTCGTAGACGTTGCCGCCGCTCGGCGTACGGGGGTCGTCGATGTCGTTGGGCAGGACGACGTGCAGGGTCCTCATAGGACGCGCTCGTAACTCGCCCACGCGATGTGTGACTCGTGCAGCGTGACCAGGATCCCGGCCAGCCCGCGCGCGTGCTCACCGAACGCGCCGGCGTGGATCCGGTCGGCCAGCCGGTCGGCGACGACCTTGGCCAGCGCCTCGGTCGAGGTGTTCGTGCCGGCGAAGTCGGGCTCGTCGTCGAGGTTGCGGTAGTTCAGCGCGCCGAGCAGCGCGGCCAGCTCCTGGGACGCGGCGCCGATGTCGACGACCAGCCCGTCGGGGTCGAGCTCGCCCCGGCGGAAGGTGGCGTCCACGACGTACGTCGCGCCGTGCAGCCGCTGGGCCGGCCCGAAGACCGCCCCGGTGAAGCTGTGGGCGATCATCATGTGATCACGGACGGTCACGCTGAACACGGCTCATCCCCCGTCGTGGCTGGTGTCGTAGCGGATGCGGTGGCAGAGCGCCGGCAGCGTCCCCGCGGCCAGCCCGGCCAGCACGCCGGGCAACTCCTCGAACGCGGACTCCCCGGTGATCAGGACGTCGAACGCCGGGTCCCGCAGCAGCTCCAGCGCCAGCCCGAGCCGGTCGGCGTACGTCCGGTCCGGCCGGGCCACGGTCCCGACCTGGCTGCTGCTGATCGAGAGCCGGCCGGAGTGGAAGGCGCCGCCGAGGGCGAGCGTGACCTCGCGGTCGCCGTACCAGCTCAGCTCGACCACGCGGCCTTCCGGGGCCAGCAGCTCCAGCGAGCGCTGCAGTCCGGCCGCGGTCGCGCTCGCGTGCACGACCAGGTCCCGGCCGCCGGTGGCGTCGGCCGGCCGCGCGAAGCCGGCCCCGAGCGCGGCCGCGACCGGTGCCCGGCCCGGGTCCGCGTCCACGACCTGCACGTCGACCCCGGGGATGCGGGCCAGCAGCGCAGCCACGCAGCAGCCGACCATGCCGGCGCCGACCACGCTGACCCGGTCGCCGAGCAGCGGCCGGGCGTCCCAGAGCGCGTTCACCGCGGTCTCCACCGTGCCGGCCAGGATCGCCCGCCCGGCCGGGACGCCGTCCGGGACCGGCAGCACCGCCGAGGCCGGCACCACGTACGCGCTCTGGTGCGGGTAGAGGCAGAACACGGTCCGGCCGGCCAGCGGACCTTCGACGACCACCCCGACGTTCAGGTAGCCGTATTTCACCGGGGCCGGAAAGTCGCCCTCCTGGTACGGAGCGCGCATGGTCCCGTACTGACCGGGTGGCACCTGGCCGCGGAAGACCAGGGTCTCGGTGCCCCGGCTGATCCCCGAGAACAGGGTCCTGACCAGCACGTCCGCGTCGCCGCGAGCCGGTAGCCGGACGGTCCGGAGCTCGCCGACGCCGGGCTCGCGCAGCCAGAACGCCTTGGCTTCGCCTGCCATCGGTGTCCTCCCGCTCCCGAACTGCTCCCGAACCGAACCGCGACCGGCCCCGTGTAGATCGAGCGGGGCACTTCTAGTGACGGAGGCATGGTGCCGACGGTTCGGACCGGTCCGGCGATCGGATTCGCTGTGCAGATCCTCGTCCTCGCGGCGCTGGCCGCGACGACCGGTCTGGGTCCGTGGGCCTGGCTGGCCGGGATCGCGTACGGCGCCGAGCTCTGGGCCGTCCTGCGCCACCAGACCCTCGGGCCGGCCGACCGGGTCACGCTGTTCCGGGCGACGCTGGTCGGCGGCGTGACCGCGCTGGCCGTGGACGCGCTGACCGGGACCGGCCCGGCGCCGCGGGCGGTGCTGGTCCCGCTGGCCGCGCTCGCGCTGTCGCTCGACTCGGTCGACGGCTGGGTCGCCCGGCGGACCCACACCGAGTCCGAGCGCGGCGCCCGCTTCGACTACGAGGTCGACGCATACCTGCTGCTCGTGCTGAGCGTCTACCTGGTCCGGCCGGCCGGCGTCTGGGTGCTCGCGATCGGCGCGATGCGGTACGCGTTCATCGCCGCCGGCTGGGCGCTCCCGTGGCTGCGGGCCCCGCTGCCGGGGCGTCTCTGGGGCAAGGCAGTGGCCGTGATCCAGGGCATCGCGCTCGTGGTCGCGGCCGCGGACGTGTTGCCCCGGGCACTGAACGTAGTGATGCTGGCGGTCGCGCTGGCCCTGCTGGTCGAATCGTTCGGTCGGTCCATCGTCTGGCTCTGGCGGCACCGCGCTCTGAGGGGACCCGGACTTGAGTCACTTCCAGGCCGTCCTGTTCGACGCCGGCGACACGATGATCCGGCTGTCCGGCAACGGCGAGACGCTGCTGCATGAGGCGGCGGCCCGGCTCGGCACGTCCCTCGACCCGGATCGGGTCCGGCAGGTCTGGCGGCGGGTGCTCGACCGCAGCAGCACGGCCGAGGAGCTGGCCAAGGGCCGCGATCTCTCCAGCGCCCGGCACCGCGAGGTCTGGACCGCGCTCTACACCGAGGCCGGCTGCGAGACCCTGACCCCCGGCCTGAGCGACGCCCTGTACGCGTCGACGATCAGCGCCGACTCCTGGGAGGCCTTCCCCGACACCGTGCCCACGCTCCGGGCCGTACGGGAGCGGGGGTTGCGGATCGGAGTGGTCAGCGACACCGGGTTCGACCTGCGGCCGGCGATGGGCCAGCTGGGCATCTCGCCGTACCTGGACACAGTGGTGATGTCCTTCGAGCACGGTGTCTGCAAACCGGACCCGAGAGTGTTCCGTACGGCCTGCGACCAGCTCGGTGTCGACCCGGCCCGCTGCCTGATGGTCGGCGACAACCCGCTGACCGACTCGGGCGCCGTCGGTGCCGGCCTCTACGCGTTCCTGCTGCCGCCGCCGGCCAAGACCGGCCCGCGCGGCCTCGACCACATCCTGTCCCTGCTCTGACGCCGGACCGCCGGCCCGGTCGGGGCGTCGGCCACCGCGAAGATCGCCGGGCCTCGGGCCTCGGGCCTCGGGCCGCGGGGCCGCCGGGCCTCGGCCGCCGACCCTCGGCCGCCGACCCTCGGACGCTGACTCTCGGCCGTCGGCGGGAGCGCGGAGTGGGAGAGGGTGGGCGGGGAGGTTCAGGCGGGGCGCCGGGCGGTGAGGATGTCGCGGGCGATGGACTGGTCGACGCGGTGCCGGAACCCCTCCAGCGGCAGCGGTTCGAGCCCGGCGTCGGCGAGCAGCCCGGCCGCGTCCTCGCGCTTCGCCACGTGCGTGTTCCAAGCGATCCCGACCGCCCCGCCCGGCCGCAGCAGCTCCCGCCAGACCGGCGCGGCCGCGGCCAGCAGCTCCAACGGGCTGCGGGCCAGCGCGGCGCCGGTCCGGCTGCCGTGCTGCACCCCGTACGGCGCGTCGGCCACGATCACGTCGAAGCTCCCGGCCCGGAAGAACTCCCGCGCCCGTACGGTGTCCTGGCCGATGACCTCGACGTCCTGGGTCGCGCCGGCCTTGTGGTCCTCCCGGCTCGCCGCCAGCGTCGCGTGCACCCGCCGGGCCACCACCTGCCGGTTGCGCCGGATCGGTGCGGTGTCGATGTGGTGCTTGATCCGCTTCCGCTTGAGCCAGGTCGACAGGAACGCCGAGTACGCCTCGACGTCCTTGCCGTCGACGTCCATCCCGGCCGCGTCGAAGCCGTACATGAGGGCCTGGTTGAGCGTGGTGCCGCGGCCGCAGAGCGGGTCCAGCACCCGCAGCCGCCGGTCCAGCAGATCGCCCGCGAACGCCGAGGACAGCACGGTCACGTTGAGCAGCAGCTTGGTGAAGTGCTCGTTGGTCTTGCCGGAGTACTTCTGGATCGTGATGAGGTCGTCGTCGTACCGGTCCAGCGGGCGCAGCGGGACCGGTCGCAGCAGCTCGCCCTCGAAGGAGAACAGCGCGTAGACCGAGGACAGGTTGGACAGGTACGCGACGTCCCGCTCGGTCAGCTCCGCCGTGAACGTCACGTACGGCACCCCGCCGATGGTGCTGAGCTCGGTGTCGGTGATCCGGTCGCCGAGCGCGGACCGGCCGAAGAGCTCCAGCTCGGCGCGGGTGAGCGCGACGGAGGACTCGGCATAGACGCGATTCGCGGAGGGGGAGATGAGTAGGCCGTACCGCATGATCGGGGAAGTGTGACACATGGTTGGAATGCCGATTGGGTATCTGCCGGTGGTGACCGTCATCAGACCGGCAGGCGAACGCACCCTCTGGCAGGAACTGGGCGCGGCCGGCCGCCGGGCGGTCCCCTGGTTCGTCGCGGTCGGCGTCGTGGTCGTGCTGATCGGGCTGCTCATCACGAAGGTCGTGGAGAACACCGGGTTCGCGAAGGACGACGCGGGGGTGGACCGCTGGTTCGCCTCGCATCGCACGCCGACCGTCAACACGCTGACCCACATCGGGACACTGTTCGGCGAGACCGTGACGATCGTCGGGCTCACCGCGATCACCGTGGTCGTGTTCCGGATCGTGTTCCACCGCTGGCGCGAGTCGGTGTTCCTGGTCGTCTGCGTGATCGGTCAGTCGTTGATCTTCCTGGTCGGGACGTTGCTCATCGACCGCAAGCGGCCGCCGGTGGCACACCTGGACGACTCGCCGCCGACCTCGAGCTTCCCGTCCGGGCACACCGCGGCGTCCACCGCGTACTGGGTCGGGACGGCGCTGGTGATCGCCTGGCACACCCGGCACGTCTGGCTGCGGGCGTTGCTGCTGGTGGTCGGCGTCCTGGTGCCGATCACGGTCGCGACCTGCCGGATGTACCGCGGGATGCACTACCCGACCGACACCTCCACCAGCTTCCTGTTCTCGCTCGCTCTGCTGGCGATCACGGCCTGGGCGCTGCCGCTGACCACCCGCTCCCGCACCCCGCTCCGGCAGCGTACCGCCGTGCACTGACCCCACCCCCCGACCCCGGGCTCATCCGCGCAGGCCAGGATGGGTGACCGGAACCGGGTGGGGGAGGGCACGTGCGCAACGAGGTCCAGCTGATCGCGTACGCCGACCGGTTGGGCGGCTCGCTGCCGGCGCTGGGCCGGTTGCTGGACGGCCCGCTGGACGGCCTGTTCGGCGGCGTGCACGTGCTGCCGTTCTTCGTCCCGTACGACGGGGCCGACGCCGGCTACGACCCGGTCGACCACACCCGGGTCGACCGCCGCCTCGGCACCTGGGATGACGTCGCCGCGCTCGGCCGTGACCGGGACACCGTCGTCGACCTCATCGTCAACCACGTCTCCGCCGCGACCACGGAGTTCCGCGAGGTCGTCGAGCAGGGCGACACCGCGCCGCACGCGGGCATGTTCCTCACCTTCGACCGGGTCTTCCCGGGCGGCGCGACCGAGGCCGACCTGGTCCAGATCGTCCGGCCGCGGCCGGGGCTGCCGTTCACGCCGATGGTGCTCGGCGACCGGCACGCGCTGGTCTGGACGACGTTCACCAGCCGCCAGGTCGACATCGACGTGCACCACCCGGCGGCCCGGCAATACCTGGCCACGATCCTGCGGCAGCTGGCCGACCACGGCGTCGGGATGGTCCGGCTGGACGCGATCGGGTACGCGGTGAAGACCGCCGGCAGCTCCTGCTTCCTCACCCCGGAGACCGACGCGTTCATCGCCGACCTCACCGACGAGGCGCACCGGCTCGGGCTGGCCGTCCTCACCGAGGTGCACGCTCCGCACCGGTACGCCGTCGAGCTGGCCGAGCAGGTCGACCGCGTCTACGACTTCGCGCTGGCGCCGCTGATCCTGCACGCGTTGCTGGCCGGGGACGTCGAGCCGCTGCGGGTCTGGCTGGCGATGCGGCCGCACAACACCGTGACCGTGCTGGAGACGCACGACGGCATCGGCATGGTCGACGCCGGCCCGGACTACGCCGCCGAGGGCACCGTCGGCCTGCTCTCCGAGCGCGAGCTCTACGGCCTGGCCAACCGGATCTCCCGCAACAGCGGCGGTACGGCGGTGGCGCTGGAGACCCCGACCGGCGGGCTCTACCGGGTCGACTGCACCGTCTACGACGCGGTCGGCGCGGACGACCGGCGCTACCTGCTGGCCCGGCTGATCCAGTTCTGCACGCCCGGCATCCCGCAGGTCTACTACGTGGGCCTGCTCGGCGGCCGCAACGCCGTCGACAAGCCGCTCGGCACCGACAGCCGCGAGATCAACCGCCGGCACTACACCTCGACCCAGGTCGTCGAGGCGCTGCGGCAGCCGATGGTGCGGGCGCTGACCCGGCTGATCCGGTTCCGCAACGCGCACCCGGCCTTCGGCGGCGAGTTCACCCTGCCCGACACCCCGGCCGGCCGGCTGCGGATGGAGTGGCGGTCCGGCGCCGAGGAGGTCCTGCTCGCCGTCGACCTCACCGACGCGAGCTACCAGCTCACCTACACCGCCACCGGCCGCACCCACACCCTCACCGACGTCGCCGACCTCCCGTACTGACCGCCCGTCCCGACCCGCCGGCCCGCATCGACGGTCGCCGAACGGTCTCAGTCGAGGAAGTCGGCGAGCATGGGGAGGAGGAGCTCGGGGCGGCGGGTGGCCTGCATGTGGGTGGTGCCGGGCAGCACGGCGAGCCGCGAGCCGGGGATGAGGCGCTGCATCACCGCGGCGTGGTCGATGGTGATGAAGTCGTGGTCGCCGAGGACGATCAGCGTGGGCGCGGTGATGCCGGCCAGCTGCTCGTCGCTCCAGCCCTTCAGGTCGTTCTGGTTCTGCGACAGCGCGGTCATGAACTCGGTGAAGTGCTCCGGGTGCGGCGACAGCCGCGCGTACGCCTCCTGCATGCCGGCGAAGTCCTCCTGGGTCGGCATCCGGGTCGAGGTCGCGTGCCGGCTGACGTCCGTCAGGTCCTCGTGCATGCCGTCCGGGCGCACACTGGCCGAGATCGGCACGATCGAGAGCAGCCGGTCGGGGTGGCTGACCGCGAGCTCCAGCGTGACAGCACCGCCCATGCTGTGGCCCAGGACGTGGGCCCGGTCGATGCCGAGGTGGTCCAGCAGGCCGACGACGTCGGACGCCGACGTGGCCGGGGAGATCTCGCGGTCGATGTCCGCGGTCCGGCCGTGGCCCTGCAGCTCGACGCCGATGACCGTGTGCTTCTCGGCCAGCGTCGGGATCAGCGTCGCGAAGTTGAGGTCGATCGTCATGATGCCGCCGTGCAGCAGGACCAGCGGCGAGCCTTCGCCGGTGATCTCGTAGTACATGTGCAGACCGTTGACGTCGGCGTAGCCGTTGCGCTGGGTCACGTCGTCCTCCGGGGCGACTCGGGGCCGGCTCGGCGCCGGTCTCTCACCCTGGCTACGAATACCCGGCGCCGGGATCGACACCCCCGCGGAAGAATCTCCGCGGGGGTGTCTCGCCTCAGGACGAGCAGGGGACGCCGACGAACCCGAGGTGCGCGCCCGGCGTCCGGTCGGTGAACCGGCAACCGAACGTCGGCGACGCGACCGTCCGAGCGTCGGTGACCCGGTCGCCGGCCGGCCGGCGACCGTGGTCGACCCAGGACACCAGGTCGGAGAACCCGCTCTGCAGCTCGGACTGGGTGAAGTCGCAGTGCCCGACGCCGCGGATCGCCCGGCTGACGAACAGCCGCGACTGGCCGTGCGCGGCGACCCGCTGAGCGTAGATCTGCTCCATCGAGAACGGGACGAACAGGTCGCCCAGGTCGTGCATGGACAGCACCGGGATCCGCGGGTCGCCGAACACCTTGGGCACGCCGTTCAGCTGGCGGGACGGCGGCGTGGTCGGCGCGACCCGCAGCACCGAGCGGTTGAGCGCGCGCTCGGCCGCGGTGAGCCGGCCGACGCTGTCACCGATCCGGTACACGGTGAAGCGGTTGTCGACGAGGTTGCCGTCGGCGATCCCCTCGGTCCCGCCGGACAGTGCCGGGTTGACCCCGAACAGGAACGGGACGTCGGTCAGCGGCGCGAAGCTGGTGCTGGACCAGAACGCGAACCCGCTGGCGAACCCGGGCCGGTTGCCGCCGGTCCGCTGCTCGACCGCGCTGGCCCAGGCCTGCCCGGTCGGGGTCAGCGAGACCGCGGCCGGGTTGCCGGTGACGAAGCCGGTGCCGAGCTTGGGCAGCTCGGAGTGCACCTGCGCGTCGAACGTCGGCGCGTACGCCTGCCCGGCCTCCAGCGTCGTCGGGAACTGGACGTCCGTCCCGGTCAGCGCGGCCGCCGTGACGTTGGCGTCGTTGAAGTAGTCGAAGAGCTCCTTGTCGCCGAGCACGCCGCAGACCGGCATCGCGCCGACGAAGTCGCCGCGGAAGTGCTCGATCTCGACCGCGGTGATCTGGCCGCCCATCGAGGCGCCGGTCATGTAGACCGAGCGGGCCTGGCGGTGCACCTTGCCCGCGACGAGCGCGATCAGCGTGTGCGAATCGAGGGCACCCTGCCCGACGTCGTACCCGTTGGTGGAGTAGCCGGACGCGGCCCAGGCGAACCCGTGCGCGACGAAGTACGACCGCAGCGGCGAGCTGTCGACCCAGACGGTCGTGCCGTTGCCGCGGAAGCCGTGCGCGTACAGAGCGAGCTGGCCGTTCCAGTGGTCCGGCACCTCGATCCGGTACGGCGCGCCGGCCACGATCCCGGTCATCGTGCGCGAGACGGCCCGACCGCGGGCGTCCAGCGTCGGCGTGAACCGGGCGCCGGAGTACGCCGCGCCGGTGAAGTCGCAGCGCGGGTCGGCGACCGTGTAGCCCGCCTGGGTGGTCGAGACGGTGGTCGTGCAGTCCGGACCCGTCGGGGCCGGATCCTCGGCGACCGGAGCGGGACGGGCCCCGTGGCCCGGTCCGGGTTGCGCCTGCGCCGTCGCCGGCAGCCCGAAGACCAGCAGGAACAGACCCAGCAGCACACCGAGTGCTCGGGACCATTGCAGGCGTCTCGTCACGGCTCAACCTCCACACTGAGGCACGATTGGCAACGAACCAACCGGGAGGCGTGATCCTGACATCGTCCGTCCGTCGGCGCCATAAGCAGTTGTTTACCTGTGGACGACGACCGGCCCCGGACATGGCTGTGCGGCGGCCCCGACGTCGTGACGCCGGGACCGCCGCACGCTCAGCTCAGTGGCTGAGAAGCTCAGATCGGCCGGACGTGCTCGGCCTGCGGGCCCTTCTGACCCTGGGTGATGTCGAACTCCACCCGCTGGTTCTCATCGAGGCTGCGGTAGCCGTTGGCGTCGATGGCCGAGAAGTGGACGAAGACGTCGGCGCCGCCGCCGTCCGGGGCGATGAAGCCGAAGCCCTTCTCGCCGTTGAACCACTTCACACTGCCTTGAGTCATTCACTGTCTCCTGGTGAGTACTTCCGCGGGCCGCACTTGCGGCTACGGCTGGTTGCGGAGTGCTTCACCGAATCCCAGGAACTGAGAGAGACGACGACGCCGCGGTCACTTCCCGCAAACGTCGAAACGATCGAGAGAATGAACTACGTACCACAACCGATCACGACGCTACCACGTGTGGGCGCCATCGTTCCTGTCTCGCACGCGGCCAGTAGAAAGAGGTCATGACCGGATCCAGCAGCCGGGTCGTCGTGTACGGCCTGGGCGGCACCATCTCGATGGGCGCGGCCGGACCCGGCGGGGTCGTGCCGTCCCTCTCGCCCGCGGACCTGATGGCCGCGGTGCCGGGCCTCGACCGCACCGGGATCGAGCTGGAGGTGGTCGACCTGCGCCGCCTGCCGGGCGCGTCGGTCGGGTTCGCCGACGTGGCCGCGGTGCTCGCCGCCCTGCCGGACTCGTTCGGCGCCGGCGCGACCGGCGCGGTCGTGATCCAGGGGACGGACACGATCGAGGAGACCGCGTACCTGCTGGACCTGCTGCACCCGGGTCCGCAGCCGGTCGTCGTCACCGGCGCCATGCGCAACCCGACCCTCGCCGGCGCCGACGGACCGGCGAACCTGCTGGCCGCGGTGCAGGTCGCGGCCGGTCCGGCCGCGGTCGGACTGGGTGCGCTGGTGGTGTTCGCGGACGAGATCCACGCGGCCCGGCGGGTCCGCAAGACCAACACGACGAGCATCGGGACGTTCCGTTCGCCGGACACCGGGCCGCTCGGGCATGTCGTCGAGGGCCGGCCGGTGCTGCTGTCCCGGCCCGGCCGGCGGACGGTCGTCCCGGCCGGCGACCGGCCCGCGCGCGTCGCCCTGGTGACGATGGCCTTCGACGACGACGGGGTGCTGCTGGACGGGCTGGCCGGGCGGGTCGACGGGCTGGTGCTGGCCGCGCTCGGTGCCGGGCACGTCCCCGAGCGGCTGGTGCCGGTGCTGACCGAGCTCGCCGCGGGGATGCCGGTGGTGCTCGCCTCCCGGACGGGCTCCGGGTCGGTGGTCGCCTCGACGTACGCGTTCGCGGGCTCGGAGTCGGACCTGCTCGGCCGGGGGCTGATCCGGGCCGGGTTCCTCGACCCGTTCAAGGCCCGGCTGCTGCTGCACACCCTGCTCGCGGCCGGGGCCGACGACGCCACGATCCGGGCCGCCTTCGGCGCCGCCGGCGGGTACGCGGACACGTGGCCGTATCGGTAACCTCTGTGTTACGGTCTCCGCCCGATCACCGAGGCGAGGGGGCGCGGCGATGGCGGTCGGCAGCAAGGACGATCCCTGGATCCTGAAGACGGCGCCGGGATCCTCGGAGTACTCGATGTACAAGGACGCGGCTGCGGACCCGCCCGCGCTGGTCTGCCAGGTCGGCTCGACCACACTGAAATACCACCTCAGCGCCATCGAGGACCTGCACGATTGGCTGCGCAAGCAGGACGGCTGGGTCGACCTCGGCGCGGCCGACGAGAAGAAGCCGGTCACCGACGGCACCGTCGAGGCCTGGGGCCGCTCGTCCGACAATCCGGTCGGCGGCTGGTACGGCCTGCGCAACGGCTACCGCGGCCGCTTCGGCATGTACCTGCCGCCGCTGCTGGAGGAGCTCGGCCTGGCCGAGCTCACTCACGACGCGCGCAACAACCAGGTCCGCGCAGTCTCACCCCAGTAGGTCCCGGGTGGCCGCGGCATCGGGGCGGTCGGCCGGGTCGAGCGCGTGGGCGATGCGGGGGCACAGCCCGTCCGCAGTCCGGAGCAGCTCGGGCGCCTGCGGGTCGGCTGCGGACGAGCAGGGCGCGGCCCGCACCCGTCCCCGCAACCGTCCAGCATCCTCGGGACATGGGCATTCAGCCGGTCGTCGGCCTGGTCTGCTGCGCCGCCGGCGGGGTCGAGGGGGTCCGCGAGGGATACGTGGAGCCGGCGCTCGCCCGCGGCTGGCGGGTCGCCGTGACCCTGACGCCGACCGCGGCCACCTGGCTGGCGGCCATCGGCGAGATCGGCCGCCTCGCCGCCGCGACCGGCTTCCCGGTCCGCTCCCGACCGCGCCTGCCGACCGAGCCGCGTCCGCACCCTCAGCCCGACTGCTGGGTCGTCGCCCGCGACCGCAATACGGTCGCCGCCCGCTGGCCCACCCTCCTCACCGCCACCGCACAGGCGCTGTCCCCCTGAGACGTAGCGCCCGGACCCACGAGTGCCCGGGCGCACGGAGGCCCGGGCACCGCGAGGTGCCCGGGCCCCAGAAGACCGGATGGATCAGCTGAGGTCGAACCGGTCCAGGGTCATGACCTTGTCCCAGGCCGCGACGAAGTCGCGGACGAACTTCTCGGTCGCGTCGGACGAGGCGTACACCTCGGCGATCGCGCGGAGCTGGGAGTGCGAGCCGACGACCAGGTCGACGGCGGTCGCGGTCCACTTCGGCTGGCCGGTGCCGCGGTCCGAGCCCTCGAAGACGTTCTCGGCCGTACCGGTCTTCCATTCCGTGCCGGCGTCGAGCAGGTTGACGAAGAAGTCGTTCGTCAGCGTGCCGGGACGGTCGGTGAGGATGCCGTGCTCGCCGATGTTCAGCGCCCGCAGGCCACCGATCAGCACCGTCATCTCCGGCGCGGTCAGCGTGAGCAGGTTGGCCTTGTCCAGCAGCCGCAGCTCCGCCGGCAGCTTGTCACCGGCCCGCACCCAGTTGCGGAAGCCGTCCGCGACCGGCTCGAGCACGGCGAAGGACTCGACGTCGGTCTGCTCCTGCGTGGCGTCCGTACGCCCAGGCGTGAACGGCACCGTGATGTCGTGGCCGGCGTCGCGGGCGGCCTGCTCCACGGCCGCGCACCCGCCCAGCACGATGAGGTCGGCCAGCGAGATGGTGCCGCCGAACTCCTGCCGGATCCGCTCCAGCGTCTCCAGCACGGGCGCCGTGCCGGCGTTGATCTCCCAGCTGCGCTGCGGCTCCAGCCGCAGCCGGGCCCCGTTGGCACCGCCGCGCATGTCGGTGCCGCGGAAGCTCGACGCCGCCGCCCATGCCGT
>DASYKU010000006.1 GCA_035995165.1 Mycobacteriales bacterium | reverse complement strand
GGAATGCTGACCGGGTCGAGCCGGCGTTCCAGTTGGTGTCCTCGGACGCGACGCCGATGCCGGTCGAACTGCGAGACATCCTCCCGGTGCTGAGCTCCGTGCTCCGGCTGAAGCTCGGCATCTGGGCGGACAACGTGGTCGCGCAGCTGCTCGCCGACCTCGATGCGGAGAGTCGGCGAGCCCTGCGCGACTCCTCTTAGAGATCCGTGAGGGGGACGTCCGTGTCGGCGAGGCGGGTGGAGTCGACCTGCTTGCCGGTGCGGACGAGGTCCTGGATCGGGTCGGTGACGTCCCAGACGTTGACGTTCATGCCGGCCAGGACCTTGCCGTGCGACAGCCAGAACGCGACGAACTCCCGCGCGGCGAGATCGCCGCGGATGACCACCTGGTCGTACGAGCCGGCCGGGGCCCAGCCCGAGTACTCCATGCCCAGGTCGTACTGGTCGGAGAAGAAGTAGGGGACCCGGTCGTAGCTGACGTCCTGGCCGAGCATGCTCCTGGCCGCGGCCGGGCCGCCGTTGAGCGCGTTGGCCCAGTGCTCCACCCGGATCCGGCCGAACTGCGGGCTGTCGACGTTCGCCACGTCGCCGGCCGCGTAGATGTCCGGGTCGGAGGTACGCATCGAGGCGTCCACCAGCACGCCGTTGTCGACGGCCAGCCCGGCCTCCTCGGCCAGGCGGGTGTCCGGCCGGATACCGACGCCGACCACGACCAGGTCGGCCGGGATCACGGTGCCGTCGGGCAGGGTGACGCCGTCCGGGCCGATCTCCGTGACCCCGGAGTTCAGCCGGAGGTCGACGCCGTGGGCGCGGTGCAGGTCGGCGAAGACCGCGCCGAGCTCGTCGCCGAGCACCCGGGACAGCGGCTGCGGGGCGGCCTCGATCAGCGTGACCTCGGCGCCGTACTCGCGGGCCGCGGCGGTGACCTCCAGGCCGATCCAGCCGGCGCCGACGACGACAATCCGGCCGCCGCCCTGCAACGCGGCCTTCAGGGCGTCGGCGTCGGGCAGCTTGCGCAGCGTGCTGACGGTGTCGCCGCCGGGCACGTCCAGCGGCCGGACCAGCGAGCCGGTGGCCAGCAGCAGCTTGGCGTAGCGCAGCCGCTCGCCGCTGCCCAGCACGACCTCGTGCGCGGCCGCGTCGATCGCGGTGGCCGGGGAGCCCAGGCGCAGGTCGATGCCCTGCTCGTCGTACCAGGCCAGCGGGTGCACGGCGGCGGAGTCGCGCTCGTCCTTGCCCAGCAGGTAGCCCTTGGACAGCGGCGGCCGCTCGTACGGGACCTCGTCCTCGTCGCCGATCAGCACGATCGGGCCCTCGAAGCCCTCCGCGCGCAGTGTCTCGGCCGCCTTCGCGCCGGCCAGTCCGGCGCCGACGATGACGTACGGGTCCATGCGGTCCTCCACAGGTTCAGCCGGTCAGGCGGGCATGCCAGGCCGGGGCGGACAGGTCGGTCAGGCCGGCGATCTGGTCGACGACGACCCGCAGCCGGGCGGCGTCGTCGGGTGCGGCCAGCCAGTCCGGCCGCAGCGCCGGGTCGAGCACGTCGGGGGCGCGGTCGGCCAGCACCGCGGCCAGCTCGACGAGCAGCTCGCGCTGGCGGGTCTGCAGCTCGGCGACGTACCGGCGGTTCATGACGTACTCGGCGGCGACGGCCTTGAGTAGTGCGCACTCCGCGGCCACCTGGGACGGCACGACCAGATCGGCCTCGTACCGGCGGAACGGGCCCTCCCCCGCCTTGGCGACGGTCGCGGAGACGGCGGCGGAGGCGAAGCGTCCGGTGAGCTCGCTGGTCGCCCGCTTCAGCGCCACCTGGGCGCCGCGGGTCCCGTCGTAGCTGGTGAGGTCGCGCAGCGTCGGCAGCGCCAGCAGCTCGTCGAACACCGTGCCGAGGTCGCCGGCCGACTCGTCGGAGTAGACCTCGGCGGCCCGGGCGCAGACCGCGGCCCGCTCGTCCCGGGAGGCGAACGCGCCGAAGCGGACGAGCCCGCTGTGCACACCGTCCTCGACGTCGTGCACCGAGTACGCCACGTCGTCGGCCCAGTCCATCACCTGCGCCTCCAGGCAGCGCCGGCCCTCCGGCGCCCCGGACCGCAGCCAGTCGAAGGCGGGGCGGTCGTCGGCGTACACGCCGAACTTGCGCTGCCCCTCGCGCCAGGGCCACGGGTACTTGGCCGTCGCGTCCAGCACGGCGCGGGTCAGGTTCAGCCCGGCCGGGCCGCCGTCCGGGTCGAGGATCTTCGCCTCCAGCCGGGTCAGCGCCCGCAGTGTCTGCGCGTTGCCCTCGAATCCGCCGCAGGGCTGGGCGACGAGGTCCAGCGCGGCCTCGCCGTTGTGCCCGAACGGCGGGTGGCCGAGGTCGTGGGCCAGCCCGGCGGCGTCGGTGATGTCGGGGTCGCAGCCGAGCGCGGCGCCGATCTCCCGGCCGATCTGGGCGACCTCGAGCGAGTGGGTCAGCCGGGTCCGCGGGAAGTCCTGCTCCCCCGCGGCGACCACCTGGGTGGTCGCGGCCAGCCGGCGCAGCGCCTGCGAGTGCAGCACCCGGGCGCGGTCGCGTTCGAACTCGGAGCGGGCCACCGAGCCGGCCACGAGCTGGGCCCGCTTGGCCGGCTCCGGTGCCCGCCGGGCCCGCTCGAACTCGCCGTACCCGTCCACTCCCGTGAGCCTAGAGGCCGGGTACGACGACGGCGCCGGCCCGGACCCGAAGATCCGTCCCGGCGCCGCTCGGCAGGTGCGCCTCGTCAGCTCAGCGGGAGTCGGAGCCCATCGACTCGACGACGGCGCGACCGGCCTCCAGCCGCGCGACCGGGATCCGGAACGGCGAGCAGGAGACGTAGTCGAGCCCGACCCGGTGGAAGAAGTGCACCGAGTCGGGGTCGCCGCCGTGCTCGCCGCAGACGCCGATCTTGAGGTCCGGACGGGCGGCCCGGCCCTCCTCGACGGCGATCTCCACCAGCCGGCCGACGCCCTCGGTGTCCAGCGACTCGAACGGCGAGACGCCGAAGATGCCGAGGTCGAGGTACTTGGAGAAGAACGCCGCCTCGACGTCGTCTCGGGAGAAGCCCCAGCCCATCTGGGTCAGGTCGTTGGTGCCGAAGGAGAAGAACTGGGCGGACTCGGCGATCTGCCCGGCTGTCAGCGCCGCCCGCGGGACCTCGATCATCGTGCCGATCAGCGTGTCGACCTCGACCCCGGTCTCCTCCTTGACCGCGGCGAGCACCTTCTCGGTCTCGTCCTTGATGATCTCCAGCTCCTGCACGGCCCCGACCAGCGGGATCATGATCTCCGGCTTCGGGTCGCCGCCGGCCTGCTTGCGCTCGGCCGCGGCCTCGGCGATCGCCTTGACCTGCATGCCGAACAGCCCCGGGATGACCAGGCCGAGCCGGACACCACGCAGACCCAGCATCGGGTTGGCCTCGTGCAGCCGCTGCACGGCCTCCAGCAGCACCTTGTCCCGGCCGACGTCCTCGCCCTTGCTCTCGGCCACGGCGACCTTGACCGACAGCTCGGTCAGGTCCGGCAGGAACTCGTGCAGGGGCGGGTCGATCAGCCGCACGGTGACCGGAAGGCCGTCCATCGCGGTGAAGATGCCGACGAAGTCTTCCTTCTGCAGCGGCTCCAGCGCGTCGAGTGCGGCCTGCCGCTCGTCGTCGGTGTCGGCCAGGATCAGGTCCTCGACCAGCTGGCGGCGGTCGCCGAGGAACATGTGCTCGGTCCGGCACAGCCCGATGCCCTGGGCGCCGAAGCGGCGGGCGCGCTCGGAGTCCTCGGGGTTGTCGGCGTTGGCCCGGACGCCCAGCCGGCGGACCTCGTCGGCGTGGCCGACGAGGCGGTCCACCGCGGCGACGAGCGGGTCGGAGTCCTTGTCCAGGGTCCCTTCGAAGTACTGCACGACCGGGGAAGGCTGGACCGGGACCTCGCCGAGGTAGACCCGGCCGGTGGTGCCGTCGATGGAGACGACGTCGCCCTCGGACACCACGACGCCGCCGGGCGCGGTGAACTTGCGGCCCTTGAGGTCGACCTCGAGCTCCTCGGCGCCGCAGACGCAGGTCTTGCCCATGCCACGGGCGACCACGGCCGCGTGCGAGGTCTTGCCGCCGCGGGAGGTGAGGATGCCCTGCGCGGCGATCATGCCGACCAGGTCGTCCGGCGTGGTCTCGCGGCGGACCAGGATGACCTTCTCGCCCTTCGCCGCCAGGTCGGCGGCCCGGTGCGACTCGAAGACGACCTTGCCGACCGCGGCGCCGGGGCTGGCGTTCATGCCCTTGGCGATCTGCTGCTTGTCGGCCTTCTCGTCGAAGGTCGGGAACATCAGCTGGGCCAGCTGCGCGCCGGTGACCCGCTGGATCGCCTCGGAGACGTCGATCTGGCCCTCGTCGACGAACTGGGACGCGATCACGAACGCGGCGGCCGCGGTCCGCTTGCCGACGCGGGTCTGCAGCATCCAGAGCTTGTTGCGCTCGATGGTGAACTCGATGTCGCAGAGATCCTTGTAGTGGCCCTCGAGCGTGGCCATGATCTCCAGCAGCTGGTCGTACGCCGGCTTGTCGATGTTCTCCAGGTCGTGCAGCGAGAGCGTGTTGCGGATGCCGGCCACGACGTCCTCGCCCTGCGCGTTCTGCAGGTAGTCGCCGTAGATGCCCTGGGCGCCGGAGGCGGGGTCGCGGGTGAACGCGACGCCGGTGCCGGAGTCCATGCCGGTGTTGCCGAAGACCATCGACTGCACGTTGACCGCGGTGCCGAGGTCGGCCGGGATGCGCTCCTGGCGGCGGTAGAGGATCGCGCGGTCCGCGTTCCACGAGTTGAAGACGGCCTGCACGGCCAGGTCCATCTGCTCGCGTGGCTCCTGCGGGAACTCGCGGCCGCCGTGCTCGCGGACGACGCCCTTGAACTGCTCGACGATCTTCTGCAGGTCGGACGCGTCGAGGTCGAGGTCGTTCTTGGTGCCCTTGGCCTTCTTGGCCTCGTCGAGGATGTCCTCGAAGTGCTCACCCTCGATGTCGAGCACGGTCTTGCCGAACATCTGCACGAGCCGGCGGTAGGAGTCCCACGCGAACCGGTCGTTGCCGGCCTGCTTGACCAGCCCCTGCACCGAGGAGTCGTTGAGCCCGATGTTCAGGACCGTCTCCATCATGCCGGGCATGGAGAACTTGGCCCCGGACCGTACGGAGACCAGCAGCGGGTCCTCCGCGTCGCCGAGCTTCCGGCCGATCGCCTGCTCCATCGCGGCGAGGTGCTCGGTGACCTGCTCGGCGAGCTCGGGCGGGTTGTCGCCGGTGGTCAGGAACGTCGTGCAGGCCTCGGTCGTGATCGTGAACCCGGGCGGGACGGGCAGGCCCATGTTCGTCATCTCGGCGAGGTTCGCCCCCTTGCCCCCGAGCAGGAACTTCTGCTCCTTGGAGCCCTCTTCGAAGGCGTAGACGTACTTCATGCAGCGGCCCTCCGGCAGCGTGGAACGGGCGGGAAAACGGGAGTGCAGTCGAGGTTATCGAGCGCCGGACGGCGGAGACGCCGTCAAAGGCGCGGCGTCAGACCTCGACGACGAACGTCTTGGCGATCTTGTCGTCGACGCCCTGGCCGTTCCGGTCCCAGACCGACCAGATGACCATGCCGATCGCGACGACCGCGCCGAGGAGCGCCAGGGCGATCGCGATCGCGATCGGGACGCCGTAGTGCAGCAGCGACCGGGCCCAGCC
>DASYKU010000005.1 GCA_035995165.1 Mycobacteriales bacterium | reverse complement strand
GGACCTGGTCGCGCTGCCCAAGGCGCACCTGCACGTCCATCTGGAGAGCACGATCCGGCCGGCGACGCTGGCCGCTCTCGGCTCGGCTCCCCTGCTGCCGGCGGCGTTCGCGGGCTTCGGGGCGTTCGCCGAGTACAACGCTGCGGTACGGAGCCGCCTGCGCACGGCCGCCGACTTCGAGCGGGTCGCGTACGAGTTCTGCGTGGACGCGGCCGTCGACGGCGTGCGGTACGCGGAGCTGACGTTCACCGCGGCCGCGCACGGTGCCCGGCTCGGCGACGCCTCGCTTCCATTGAACGGGGTGCTGGCCGGTCTGAGCGCGGGGATGCGGGACACCGGCCTCGTCGTACGGCTGGTGCTGGACCACTCCCGGCGGCGTCCGCTCCCGGCGGCTGAGACCGTCCGGCTCGCGCTAGGGCACCCGGACCTCGTGGTTGCGTTCGGAGTGGCCGGGGACGAGGCCGCGCGGCTCGCGCCGTACGCGGAGTTGGTGGGTTCGGCGGCGGCGCGCGGCGTGCACCTGGTGCACCACGCCGGGGAGACCGGCGGTGCGGCCAGCGTCCGAGAGGCGCTCGATCTCGGCCGGGCCGAGCGGATCGGGCACGGGATCCGCGCTCTGGAGGACCGCTCACTCACCGCCGAGCTCCGCGAGCGGCAGATCCCGCTCGAGGTCTGCCCCTCCTCCAACGTCGCGCTCGGCCTGGTGCCGTCACTGCCCGAGCATCCGCTCCCGGCGCTGGTCGAGGCCGGGCTCGCGGTCACGCTGAACACCGACATCCCCTCGGTCACCGGCCGCGCCCTGTCGGCCGAGTACGCCGCCGTCCGCGACACGTTCGGCTGCGCCGACACCGAGCTGGTGGCCTTCGCGCGAACGGCCGTGGACGCCGCCTACGCCCCCGCACCCCTCAAGGCCGAACTCCACCGAGCAATCACCACCTGGCTGGCCAGCTGACGGCCGCGGCCGCCGCCTACGCCCTGGACCCCTCAGGTCCGAACTCGACCGACCAATCACCACTTGGCTGGCCAGCTGACGCCACCCAGATCGGGGCTAGTCGGCCGGCCGGCCGTCCGGGTCGGGTGTCTCCGGTCGGGTGTCTCGGGTCGGCCGTCTCGGGCAGATCGGCCGAGTGGTCCGCGAGCGTCCTCGCCCGCGGGGTGCGTCAGCGGGCGCGTGGTCGGTGGGTCGCCTTGAGATACGCCTCGCCGCGCGGGGAAAGGCGGTAGCCGATCGGAAGACTGAGGGTCAGGCCGAGCGCCTTGAGCTTCCGGACGTCGGCCTTGTACGGAAGCATCTCCCGCCCCGCCGCCGCGGCCAGGTCTCCGGCCCGCAGACCCGGTGACGCCTGGATGTCGGCGAGGATCGAGGCCGTCCACGGCCCGTACGCCGCGGCCCGGTCGAGCCGGTCCAGCCGCCGGTCCAGCTCGGCCACATCCGCCGGCGTGAGCTCAGCGGATGCTGCCAGCTCCGTCCGCGGATCCGGTCCCTCGGCCAGCCGGACCTCCAGCAGGTAGACCGGGTCGCCCTCGACGCCGCGCAGGTCGGCCCGCAGCTCGTCGGCGGTCCGGTAGCCGGCCGGCCGCACGTCCGCGTCGGTGAGCGTCGCCGGGTCGACCACGCGCACCGAATCGACGGCGATCCGCCCGGCCACCGTCCGGTAGACCCGCCCGGCCACCACCTGCGGCCGCCGCCACCGCCGCGCCAGAACCGTCACCGAGCCGTCGAGGATCCCGTCCCGCGCCCGCTTCTCCAGCAGCACGGCCGGACCCTAGCCGTTTCGGGCCGACGGCCGCGGTGGAAGGCTCGACGTGTGGACGCCGTCGACCCGCTCGCCACGTACCGAGGGATGCGCGACCCGGCCAAGACCCCTGAGCCGGTGCCGCCGTCCGGACCGCTGCCGGAGGGGAACGACGACACGTTCGTCATCCAGGAGCACCACGCCCGGAGCCTGCACTGGGACGTCCGGCTGGAGCGCGACGGCGTGCTGGTCTCCTGGGCGGTGCCGAAGGGTCTCCCCCTCGACCCGAAGGACAACCGGCTCGCGGTCCACACCGAGGATCACCCGATCGACTACGGCGGCTTCGAGGGCGACATCCCGGCCGGCGAGTACGGCGGCGGCAAGGTCATCCTCTGGGACCGCGGCCGGTACGAGCTGGAGAAGTGGACGGAGCGCGAGGTCAAGGTCGTCTTCCACGGCTCCCGGGCCGAGGGCCGGTACGTCTTCTTCCAGACCCGTGGCCGGGACTGGATGGTGCACCGGATGGACCCGCCACCGATCCCCGGTTGGGAGCCGATGCCCATCGGCCTCCACCCGATGACCGCGACGCCGGGAACGTTGCCCGCCGGCGGCCGCCGCAGTTGGGGCTACGAGCTCGCCTGGGCCGGCACCCGCGTCCTCGTCGCCGTCGAGGGCGGCCGGATCCGGATCACCGACGCCCGGGGGGCGGACGTGTCGGCCGGCTATCCGGAGATTCGAGGGATCGGGCCGGCCCTGGGCAGCCGGGTCTGCCTGCTCGACGGGGAGATCGTCGTGCTCGGCAAGGACGGCCGCCCGGACCCGGGTCTCCTCCGCCGCCGTCCGGCCCGGGCCAAGGCACCGGGTGCGAAGGACGCCCGAGAGGCGCCGGTGACGTACCTGGCGTTCGATCTGGTGCATCTCGACGGGCTCGACCAGGCCGACCTCCCCTACCGCGAGCGGCGCGCGCTGCTGGAGTCGCTGGGACTGGCGGGCGACCGCTGGAGCGTGGCGCCGGCCGTTCCCGGGACCGGCCGGGCCGCCCTGCAGGCCGCCCGCGGTCTCGGTCTCTCCGGTGTCGTCGCCAAGCGCCTCAGCTCCCCGTACGAGCCGGGGAAGAAGAGCCCGAACTGGGTGCTCGTCGAGAAGTAGCGGGTTTCACGTGAAACAGCGAGGGGACCGGCGTTTCACGTGAAACAAGATCACGCTCGCCGCTGGCGCATCCGAGCCAGCCCTCGTTTGATCCGGGACAGCAGGAAGTAGCTCAGCAGCAGACCCAGTACGAGCAGGGTCAGCGCGATCGACGCCGCCACCCACGGGAACTGCCACGCGAGCACCGTGATCCCGATGACCGCGCCGTCCTCGGCGAAGCTGGTACCGATGTTGGTCACCGGCTCCGGCGACGTGTTCACCGCCAGCCGGAAGCCGCCCTTGGCCAGATGGGACAGCAGCGCGGTGATGCTCGAGGAGCTGGCCGCCACGGCCTGGTCCAGGGTCGAGGCGTGCCCGGCGATGAGGATGCCGAGGATGGCCGCGACCGTCGGCCGGATCACCGTGTGGACGCTGTCCCAGATGCTGTCGACGTACGGGATCTTGTCCGCGACGAACTCGATCGCCAGCAGCACGCCGACGAAGATCATCACGTCCGTACGCTGGAGCGCCTCCGGGGTGTCGGCATAGCCGACCCGGCCCAGGACGCCCGCGATGAACAGCACCCCGTACGCGCTGATGCCGGAGGCCCAGCCGTTCGCGATCGACAGCGGCAGCGTGTCCATGAGCTCCCCGGAGACGAAGGATCTATCGATGGACGCGCCGGGACGGCGCCCTGTTCCGTCTCACCACGAGCCGTGGTGCACGACTTCCTCGACCGGCCGCCGGCCGCGCCGGAGCGAGGGCGAGCGCCGATCCGGCGCCGGGTAGCCGACCGACATGCAGCCGATCGGGACGTACTCCTCCGGCACTCCGAACGCCGCTCGGAACGCGCCGATCCGCTCCGGCGGCACCCCGAAGAAGCAGGCGCCGAGCTCCTCGTCGACCGCGGTCAGCAGCATGAGCAGCGTCGCGAACCCGGTGTCGATGTCCCAGTACGGCACCGGCCAGCGGTTCTCGTCCCGGTCGGCCCAGCCCTTGTCGTTCTCCGCGTACCGATCCAGGTAAGCCTGCTTGTGTGAGAGCGGCACGATCAGCAGCGGCGCGTTGTGCATCCCCTGCAGCCAGGGGTCGGGCGCGCCGCCGTCGGTGGTCGCGGCCCAGAATCGGCCTCGCTCCGAAGGCGTCGACAGCACCAGGAACGCCCAGCCCTGGGAGAAGCCGGCCGACGGCGCCCGGACCGCGTTGTCCAGTAGCCGGTCCACGACCGAAGGCGGCACCGGCCGCGACGGATCGTAGTTACGGATCATCCGTCGCCGCCGGACGACGTCCTGGAAGTCCATCGCTCAGCGGGTGGCGGCGCGGGCCAGCAACGTGGCGCAGACCTCGCCGAGCTCCAGCCCGGCGGCCTCGACCGCCAGCGGCAGCAGCGAGGTCTCGGTCATCCCGGGCGACACGTTCACCTCGAGGAACTGCACGACGCCGTCCGGGGTGACGATCGCGTCGGTCCGGGACAGGTCCCGCAGCGCCAGCACCTCGTGCGCGCGGACCGCGACGTCGGCGACGGCCGCGGCGAGATCGGCGGAGAGCCGGGCCGGCGTGTGGTAAGTCGTGGTCCCGGCCGTGTACCGGGAGGCGTAGTCGAAGACCCCGCTCGTCGGCACGATCTCCACCGCCGGCAGCGCGACCGGACCGGCTCCGAGGTCGACGACCGAGACCGCCACCTCCACACCGTCCACGTACGGCTCCAGCAGGACCGTGTCCCCGTACGACAGGCAGGAGACCATCGCGGCCGGCAGCTCGGTCGCGGACCGGATCACCCGGGCGCCGAGCGCAGACCCGCCCTGGGCCGGCTTCACCATCAGCGGCAGCCCGAACCGCTCCACGATCCGGTCCAGCACCACCGCGGCGCCGAGCTCCCGGAAGGTCGAGTGCGGCAGCGCGACCCAGTCCGGCGTCGACAGCCCGGCCGCGTGCACGACCGCCTTCGCGGTCGGCTTGTCCCAGGCCATCCGGCAGGCGGCCGCGTCGGAGCCGACGTAGTGCACGCCGGCCAGGTCGAGGACCGAGCGCAGCGCGCCGTCCTCGCCGTCGGCACCGTGCAGTGCGATGAACACCGCGTCCGGCCGGTCGCCGTCCAGGGCGGCCAGCAGCGCGCCGTCCGGGTCGAGCGTCCGGACCGCGACTCCGGCCTGCTTGAGCGCCTCGCAGACCCGGCGGCCGGAGCGCAGCGAGACCTCCCGCTCGTACGCCAGGCCGCCGGCGAGCACAACGGCGGTCAGCTCTCCCACGACGATCACGCCAGCTCCGGGCCCGGTGCGGACCCGCGGGCCCAGCGGACCTTGGCCGCGGGTTCCGACCCGAGGAATGTCTTCTGCAAGTCCAGCTCCTGCTCGATCACGCCGGCCAGGCGGCGGACACCCTCCCGGATCCGGTCCGGGGTGGGGAAACAGTAGGACAGCCGGATCTCGCGCTGACCGGAGCCGTCGGCGTAGAACCCGATGCCCGGCACGTACGCGACCCGCTCGGCGATGCCGCGCGGCTGCATGACCTTCGCGTCCAGGCCCTCGGGCAGCGTCAGCCAGACGTAGAAGCCGCCCTCCGGCTTGGTCCACGTGCAGCCCGGCGGCATCAGCGCGTCCAGGGCCTCCAGCATCGCGTCCCGGCGCTCCCGGTAGAGCTCCCGGAAGGTCTTGATCTGCTCCCGCCAGGGCTGGGTCGAGAGGTACTCCGAGACCGCCAGCTGGGACAGCATCGGCGGGCAGAGCACCTGCGACTCCGACAGCAGCACGAGCTTGTCCCGGATGGCCGGCGGCGCGAACGCCCAGCCGACCCGGACGCCGGAAGCGAACGTCTTGGAGAACGAGCCGAGGTAGACCACCCGGTCCGGGGCCAGCGACCGCAGCGCCGGCAGCGTCTGCCCGTCGAAGCCGAGCAACCCGTACGGATTGTCCTCGACGATGAGCACGTCGTACCGCTCGCAGAGGGCCACGATCTCGGCCCGGCGCTCCATCGTCAGGGTCACGCCGGCCGGGTTGTGGAAGTTGGGCACGGTGTAGAGGAACTTCGCGGACCGCCCCTCCGCCGCCAGCGCCGCGAGGGCTTCCTCGAGCGCCGCCGGGATCAGCCCGGACTCGTCCAGCGGCACGTGCACGACCTCGGCCTCGGCCGCGGCGAAGGTGCCCAGCGCCCCCACGTACGACGGGCCCTCGGCCAGCACGACGTCGCCCGGGTCGAGGAAGATCCGGCTGATCAGGTCGAGCGCCTGCTGTGAGCCGACCGTGATGACCACGTCGTCGGACGAGGCGCCGGTGATGCCTTCCAGCGCCATCACGTCGCAGATCTGCTCGCGCAGCCGCTGGTCGCCCTGACCGGCGCAGTACTGCAGGACGGTGGCGCCGTTGTGGGCGACGAGCTCCCCCAGCATCGCGCCGACCGCGTCGAGCGGAAGTGCTGCGGTGTAGGGCATGCCGCCGGCGAGCGACACCACCTCCGGCCGGTTGGCGACCGAGAACAGTGCGCGGATCTCGGAGACGGCCAGGCCGTCGGTCCGCTTCGCATAGCGTCCGGAGTAGGGGTCGAGCGTGTTGCCGGTCATGCCGGAGAACCTCCGCGGAAGACGTCTCCGCGAGTCTACGGCCCCGCCGCGTAATGGATTCAGAGAGCGAACGAGGTCACGGTGTCCATCCGGTCCTCGCGGTCGTCGTTGGCGAGCGCGTGCCGCAGGGTGAACGTCGCCTCCCGCCCGTCCAGGACCAGCTCCGCCAGCGCGTTGCCGAAGTACGGCCCCGCAGTCCTGGTCCAGGTCAGCGGCAGCTCCGGCACGTCGTCCCAGCGGCCCAGCGCCTTGGTCAGCTTCTCCAGCTTCCGGCTCCAGCCGATCCGGAACACCATGCGCTGGCTCAGCGGGACCGAGTGGTGCACCGGCGAGGCCACGATCTGGTAGACGTGACTGTCCACAGTGGACGGCCAGTGGGCCCGGGCCACGTACTGGTGGTGCACGTCGCCGGACAGCACGCAGATCGTGGCCGGTGCCGACGGTCCGCGGGCGACGTCCTCCAGCACGCCGGACAGCCAGTCGAACGAGGTCCGGAACGCCGCCCAGTGCTCGAGATCCGCGCCCTGGCGCATCTTCTCGCCGAAGCGGGCCATCCGCTCGCCCTTGGCGCCGGCACAGAGTGCTTCGTCCCAGGACTCCAGGTCGTGCAGCGCGCGCGGCAGCAGCCAGGGCAGCGACGTCCCCACGATCAGGTGGTCACCGTCCGAAGTGGACAGTTCGTGTTCGAGCCAGCGGGCCTCGCTCGCGCCGACCATCGCCCGGTCGTCCTCGTCCAGGATCCGGCCGCAGCGGGAGTCGATGACGACGACCTTCACCGGCCCGTACTGCCGGCGGTAGCTCCAGCGGTAGCCCTTTGCCCCGTCGGCCTCGCGGTCCGCGACCGCGGCGAACTCGTGCAGCAACGGGCTGACGTCGCCGTCGGCCTTGCAGACCGCGCGGTAGATCTCGTCCTCGGCCAGCGCGTCCGGCGAGAGGTTGCCGAGGTGCTGGTACACCCAGTACGCCGCCAGCCCGCCGGTGATCCGCTCCTGCCACCACGAGGTCTGCTGTATCCCGCGACGCCAGATCTTCGAGGTGTTCCAGTCGTCGTGCATGTCGTGGTCGTCGAAGATCATCGCAGTCGGCACGGTGGCGAACAGCCAGCGCACCAGCGGGTCGCCCCAGGACTCTCCGTACAGCTCGGCGTACTCGGCGAAGTTCGCGACCTGCAGGCCGGGGGCCTTCGAGACGTCCCGGCGCCGGCGGATCTTGTCCTGGGTGATCGGCGAGGTGTCGTCCGCGTAGACCTGGTCGCCCAGCAGCAGCAGCCCGTCCGGCCACTCGCTGTCGGGGGCCTCGGCCAGCCGGCGCGCGTACGCGTCCAGGGCGTCGGTGCCGTAGCGGCCGCCGCTGACCACCGAGAGGGGCGAGGCGTACCGGCAGGAGCCGAAGCTGAGCCGGATCGGGCGACCGGTCTTCGTCGTCCGGATCCGCGGCGCGGGATAGCTGCTGTCGGCCGGCGGCCAGACCAGCTCGCCGTCCAGCCGGACCTCGTAGTCGGTGGAGCTGCCCGGGGGCAGACCCTCGACGGCGACCAGCGCGTAGTGCCGGTCGCCGACCTGGAAGGAGCGCTGCGAGCCGGTGAGAACCGTCACCTCGCAGGCGGCGGACGTCTCCACCCAGACCGTCGCGGACGTGCTGTCGACGTGCCTGAGCATCGGACCGAGCACGAGGTCTGCCACGGGCCCTTTGTACCGCAGCGACCTTCGGGCCGGCTGAGCCCGGTTAGGCTCGGGCGTGAGCATCTCCGAACTGTTCGACTCGTACGTGCTCGGCTCGGCCGAGCAGCAGGAGCACGCGCAGGAGGTCGTCGGCGGCCGCCCGTTCTCCGCCGACCTGACCCGCGGGATGGTCGGCTTCGAGCCCGGGCTGGAGGTCCGGGCCGAGCTCATCGGCACCGAGGCCACCGACCCGGGCAGCTGGATGTGGTCCTGGGCCAACCCGAGCGGGTTCGCCGACGCGGTCACCGGCGCGGCCCGGCACGCGAAGAACTACGGCGAGCAGAACGGCGTCGGCGAGCTCACCGCGGCCGAGGTGCCGCTGGACGGGACCGCGATCGGCTACCGGTTGACGGTGGTGACCTGCGGGCTGGCCGGCGGGTACGCGTACTACCCGGCCGAGGCGGCGCCGGGGACGACGGCGTACCTGCTGCTGGATCACCCGTCGCTGGCACTGCCCCCGGTGCAGCTCACCCGCGTGCTGACCGTCCTGACCGCGGTCGTGGCGAGCGGGCAGGTCTCGGACTGGCGCCGGGCGCTGCACGTGTACGCCGGACAGCGTGGGCTGCAGGTGCGGCCGGACGACCGCGGCGTCGAGCTGGTGCACCCGGGCGGGCAGGGTTCGATCCGGGTCGACCTGGACCAGCAGGGGCGGGTCGCCAACATCGCCGGGAACCTGCAGCCGGCCGGCCCTCCCGCGAAGAAGTCCCTCTTCGGCCGCCGCAAGGGCTGAGCCGCCGCAAGGATTGAGTCCGCCGCAAGGGCTGAGGCCGCCGCAAGGGCTGAGACAGAGTGAAACCCCCGGGCGGGAGGTCCGGGGGTCTCACGGTCTTGCGGCCCGGGTCAGGACCCGGGCGGGGTGTCGACTAGGACAGGTAGTCGGACAGGTCCTTCAGGAGGGCCGACTTCGGCTTGGCGCCGACGATCGTCTTCACGATCTTGCCACCCTGGAAGACGGACATCGTCGGGATCGACATCACCTGGTACTGCTGGGCGATCTGCGGGTTCTCGTCGATGTTCAGCTTCGCGACGGTGATCTTGTCCGGGTTCTGCGCGGCGATCTCCTCGAGCACTGGCGCGACCATCTTGCAGGGGCCGCACCACTCCGCCCAGAAATCGACCAGCACAGGCTTGTCGCTGGCCAGGACGTCCTCCTGGAACGTCTGGTCGGTGACCTTCTTGGTGCTGCTCCCCACGGTTCCTCCTCGTCGAGACACGCCGTCCGCGTTAACGCGGTTCACCTGCTACAACAGCGTCCGGCCGCGCGCGATTCCACGGCGCGCATCCTCCGCAACGGGGGAGAACACGGCTCAGACCCGCACCGCGGCCGCGGCGGACGCCTCGGCCGACTGCTCTAGAGCAGCAAGAAATCGCTCCGCGTCCAGCGCGGCCGCGCACCCCGTGCCGGCGGCGGTGATCGCCTGCCGGTAGGTGTGGTCGACCACGTCGCCGGCCGCGAAGACGCCCTGCACGCTGGTGTGCGTGGTCGGCGAGTCGACCAGCACGTACCCCTCCTCGTCCAGGCGGACCTGGCCGCGGAAGAGGTCGGAGCGCGGGTCGTGCCCGATCGCGACGAAGAAGCCGGTCGCGTCCAGGACCTGCTCCTCACCGCTGTGCACGTTGCGCACCGTCACGCCGGTCACCGAGTTCTCCCCGAGCACCTCGGCGATCTCGGAGTCCCAGATGAAGCTGATCTTCTCGTTGGTGAACGCGCGCTCCTGCATGATCTTGCTGGCCCGCAGCGAGTCCCGCCGGTGCACGATCGTCACCGACTTGGCGAACCGGGTGAGGAAGGTCGCCTCCTCCATCGCGGTGTCGCCGCCGCCGATGACCACGATGTCCTGGTCGCGGAAGAAGAACCCGTCACAGGTGGCGCACCAGGAGACGCCGTGGCCGGACAGCCGGTCCTCGCCCGGCACACCCAGCCGCTTGTACGCCGACCCGGTCGCCAGGATCACGGCGCGGGCCGCGTATTCCCCCTCGTGGGTGCGCACGATCTTGGTCTCGCCGGTCAGGTCGACGCTGATCACGTCGTCGGTCACCAGCTCCGCGCCGAACCGCTCCGCCTGGCTGCGGATCTGGTCCATCAGCTCCGGGCCCGCGATGCCGTCGGTGAAGCCGGGGTAGTTCTCCACCTCGGTCGTGTTCATCAGGGCGCCGCCGTACTGGCTGCCCTCGAACACGAGCGGCTTCAGCTGGGCCCGGGCGGTGTAGAGCGCCGCGGTGTAACCCGCGGGACCGGACCCGACCACGATGACGTCTCGCACCTCGGTCGCCTCGGTCACTGGCCAACACGTCCTTTGCTCAAGGTCTGGCGGCGGCCGTCCCGCCGTCTGGGCAGTCAACAGATTTTACGGACCGGATGTTCCGTCCGCCCACCGCTCAGGAGACCGTGTCGAGCACCGAGTGGGGCAGGGCGGAGGGGCTCCCGCAGTCGTTCGCGACGACGTAGCCGGTCGGCCGGCCGTCCTGGACGAAGACGAACACGTACGCGAGCTTGCCCTGCCACAGGATCCGCTGGACGGCCTGCAGGTCCCCGGAGCTGCCGTTGATCGTGCCGGCGCAGGCCGTGCGGAGGGCGGCGCTCGCCATCGGGCCGGCCGGGCCGGTGTCGCCCCGGCCGGTGATCAGGCCCACCGCCGACTGCTGGGCGATCGTCGGCAGGGCCGACCGCAGGGTCTCCTCGGTGTACGCCGGGACGGTGAGCTGAGGGGACCCCGCGGCGGCGGAGGCCTGGGGCTGGGCGGCGCTGTCGGCGGCACTGCCCGCCGCGGTGGTGCCGGCGCTGTCGCTGCCGCCGCCGGTCCGGACCAGCGCGGTCACCGAGGCACCGGCCGCGATCACGGCGACCGCCGCCGCGACCGCCCCCAGGCTGCGGCTCCGCCGGCGCCGCCGCGTCCCCCGCGCCGCCGCCAGGTCCGCGACCCCTCCGGACTCCGCCCCGCCGCCGGGCCGCGCCACCCCCCGGCCCGTGCCGGACCCGGCCGCACCAGTGGGCCGGCTCCCGGCCGCGCCGGCCGGGCTCGCGCCCGGCCGGACCGGCGACGGGGTCGGGGCCGGTTGGCTCGAAGTGGGGAGGTCGCCGCGGCGCAGGTCGGCCAGAGCGGCGTCCAGCCGGGCCGCCACCGCCGCCGGCATCGTCGGCACCGGCAGCCCGTGCAGCTCGCCCTGCACGGTGTCGAGCGCGGCCAGCACGCCCGTGCACTGCGCACAGGAGGGGAGGTGGGACCGGGCCCGGGCCGCGGTCCCGGCGTCCAGCGCGTCGGCGTGCAGGTCGGCGAGCGTGTCGAGATCGGGGTGCGCCGGTGGCGGCATCGGCCGCCGGTCGTCGGCAGTCATCGCGCCTCCTCCCGGCCGCCGGACCCCGGTGCGACGGCAGCGGGTGCATCCGGGTTCCGTAGCTGTCCGAGCAGGACGGCCAGCCGCGCCCGGCCCCGGGCGCAGCGCGACTTCACCGTGCCCTCGGCCACCCCGAGCATCGTCGCGCTGTCCGCGACCGAGTAGCCCTGGATGTCGACCAGCACGATCGCCGCCCGCTGCTCGACCGGCAGCAGGCCCAGCGCGTCCTCGACCACGATCGCGGTGTCCCGCTCGGAGACCAGGTCCCGGGCGTCCGCGGGCTCACCCGGCCCCTCCTCGGGCAGCGGCACCGTCGCCCGGACCTGCCGGCGGCGGATCCGGTCCAGGCAGGCGTTGACCACGATCCGGTGCAGCCAGGTGGTGACCGCCGACTCGCCCCGGAACGACCCCGCGGCCCGGTACGCCGAGATCAACGCGTCCTGCAGCGCGTCCGCGGCCTCCTCCGGCTCCCGCATCGTGCGCAGCGCGACCGCCCAGAGCCGGTCCCGGTGCCGCCGCACGATCTCCTCGAACGCGGACGGATCACCGGCGGCGTGCGCCCGCAGCAGCTCCATGTCGGAGCGCTCGGGAGCCGTCACGCGGCCGAGCCTAGTAGGGCCGTCGGACCGGGCGGCTCAGCGCTTGAAGGTGACCTCGGAGACCGAGCCCCAGTACTGCCCGTTGCCGTCCGAGGTGAGCTGGGTCAGCCAGACGATGTAGTAGCGCGCGGACGTTCCCTTGGCGATCGGGAACGTGGTCGACGCCGTCAGCGTCTGGGCCGGGCTGACCACCGGGTACGTCTCGGCCTCGGCCGCGTCGGTGGTGTTGCCGGCCCGGATCTGCACCCGGACGCCGGGCCGGTCCGTGATCACGGTGATCTGCTGCAGCGCGGTCGGTGAGCCGAAGTCGTACGCGATGCCGATGCCGGACTTGAGGCCGCCGAACGCGCTGCTGCGCTTGTACCGGGCGGTCCGCCAGGACGTCGTCGGGTCGCCGTCGGTGGCGTCGTCGACCCCGCGGGCCTCGTTCTGGTCGCCCTGCGGGTCGTAGAGCTTGGCCGCCCCCGGCGTGGCCGCGACCAGCGCGGACGTGGCCGGGGCGGACGACGCGGTGGTGCCGCCGCCGGTGCCCGCGGCCGCCGACGAGCCGCCGCCGTCGACGCCGGGCAGCCCGCCGAGCGCGGTGCCGACCAGCCAGCCCAGCAGCGCGAGCACGACCAGGCCCGCCGCGATCGGCAGCCCGAGCGACATCCAGCGCGGCCGGCGCTTGCGCTCCTGGACCACGCCGAGGGAGAACACGTCGTCGGTGGCGGACCGGTCGGCCAGCACGCTGGCGATCACGGCGGCCGAGCGCACGCCCTGGGGCGAGTTCTGGTCCAGCGCCCGGACGGCCAGCGTGGACAGGTCCTCCGGCACCCCGGCCCGGACCTGGCGCGGGGAGAGCAGGTGACCACTGCTGGTGGTGGCCGGGCGCAGCGTCGCGGCGCCGCCGGTCGGGGCCAGCGGCCAGTGTGCGGTGAGCGCGCCGTAGAGCAGCGCGCCCAGGCCGCGGACGTCGTCGCCGGCGGCGGCCCGGCCGTCGCCGACCACCTGGGCCAGCTTGACCTCGCCGTTGCCGGTCACGACCACGTGATCGGGGTGCACGCCGCCGAACGCGATGCCGGCGCTGTGCGCGGCCGCGACCCCGTCGGCCACCCGCGCCACGGTGCCGGCCGCGGACTCGGCGTCGAGCGCGCCGTCGCGCAGCAGGGCGGTGAACGGGGTGCCGGTGACCCACTCGCTCACCACGTACGCCCGGTCGCCCTCGTCGACGGCGTCCCAGACCCGGGCCAGCGAGGGGTGGGTCACGCCGCTGACCGCGTGCGCGTGGGCGAGAAAGCCGCTCGCGGGCTCGCCGCCGGGGCGCACCACGGTCAGCGTCACGGCCCGGTTCAGCACGTCGTCCCAGGCCCGCCAGGCCACCGCCGGACCCTCCGGGTCACCGGCGACGCACTCCAGCAGGCGGTAGCGGTCGCCGACGGACCCCGCGGATCCCGCCGGGCGGGTGTCGACGCTCACGTGCCCCCCTCGCTCGCACTGCCTTCGGGCCGCGGCCGACCCCCCTGGTACGACCGGCCCCTGAACGGGACCCGCCGGGCACCAGGGTATGACGTACGGGAAGCCCCCGGAGGACATCTCCGCGCGAGCGTGCGGACCGTCTCAGTCGCGACCGGCACGATGCCTCCCGGCGATCCCGGCACTCGTCCGTCCGCGCAGGCCACGCAGCACGTCGTCGAGCTCGGCCGAGCGCCCGACCAGGACCGAGACGGCCAGCACCGCGCCCGCGGCGACCGAGCCCAGCACCACCCCGGTGAACGAGCCGAGCACGCCGTGGCCCAGCGCGCCGGTGACGAGCATCAGCACCAGCCAGGCGGCCAGGCCGGCGAACACGGACATGACCAGGAACCGGGTCGAGGCCCGGACGGTCCGGGCGGTGTCGAGGTGGCCGAACCGGCGCCGCAGCAGCGCCTCCCCGCCGATCGCGCCGACGACGTAGGACAGGCTGGTCGCCACCAGCAGGCCGGCGACCAGGTGCCGGTCGGGCAGGATCGCGCCCGCGAGCAGCGAGAGCACCACCCGGGCCGCCATCATGCCCAAATTGATCACGGTCGGCGTCTTCGCGTCCTTGACCGCGTAGAACACCCGCAGCTGCAGCATCGTGATCGCGAACGGCACCAGCCCGAAGGCGGAGAACGCCAGCACCACGCCGATCTGCCGGGCCTCGCCCAGGTCGGTCCGCCCGTGCCCGTAGATGACCGTGCCGATGGCCGGGCCGAGCACGATGAACAGGGCGGTGACCGGCAGCAGCGCCAGCGCGGACAGCCGGGCGCCGAGCGAGAGGTCGGACAGCACGCTGTCCTGGTCCCCGCGGGCCGCGGCCCGGCTCATCCGCGGCATCAGCGCGGTCAGCAGCGAGACGCCGAGGATCCCGTACGGCATCTGGAACAGCAGGCTGGAGTTGGTGAACGTGGTCACGCCGGGCAGGGTGTCCGGGATGCCGTTGGCCAGCCGGAGCTGGACCAGGTAGCCGATCTGGCTGACCACGACGTAGCCGATGACCCAGAGGGCGAGCGGGCCGGCCTCGCCCAGCCGGGAGCCGCGCAGGTCCAGCCGCAGCTTCCAGCGGAAGCCGGTCCGCCGCAGTGCCGGCAGCAGCACGATCGCCTGCGCGACGATGCCGAACGTGGTGCCGATGCCGAGCAGCAGCACCTCGCCGGTGGACAGCGAGCTGGTGGTCCGGCCGCCGTCGCCGGCCGTCACCCCGAAGAACAGCCCGGCGATCGCGATCACCACGACGTTGTTGAGCACCGGTGACCAGGCCGGCGGCCCGAAGATGCCGCGGGTGTTGAGGATCGCGCCGATCATCGCGCCCAGGCCGTAGAAGAAGATCTCCGGCAGCAGCAGGTACGCGAAGAACGTGGTCAGCTCGGCCTTCGGGCCGCCGTCGGAGGCGTAGAGGATCGTCAGCACCGGCGCGGCCAGAGTGGCCAGCAGCGTCGTCCCGACCAGCCCGACCACGGCCAGGCTCAGCAACCGCTGGGTGTACGCCTCGCCGCCGTCCCGGTCCCGCTCCTGCGCCTGCACCAGCAGCGGGACCACCACCGAGGTCAGCACGCCGCCGAGCAGCAGCTCGTAGACGATGTTCGGCAGCGTGTTCGCGGTGTTGTACGCGTTGCCGACCAGCGCGACGCCGAGCGCCGCGGTGATCGCGAGGCTGCGCAGGAAGCCGGTCAGCCGGGACGCGGCCGAGGCGATCGCCATCGTCCGGGACGCTCGCCCCAGGCTCGGGGCCGGCTGCCCGGCCCGCGGCACCGGACCGGCGGGCGGGGTCGCCGGGGCGCCCTCGATGCCGGTGATCGGCGGGATGACGACGGTCTCGTCGGTCGCGCCCGGCGGGATGCCGGCGGGCGGCATGACCAGCCCGCCCGGCGGGATGACCACGGTCTCGTCCGCCGAGCCGGGCCAGACCGGCGCCGGGCCGGGCCGGCCCACGCCGGGGCGACCGGCCCAGCCCTCGGGCCGGCCGTGCGGTCCCGGCGGTCCGGGGCGGCGGGTGTCGGGCCGGTCGGCGACCCCGGTGCCGTTCGCGGTCTCGGTGACGGCCGGGCCGACGTCCTGCACCGGCGGCGGCCCGCCGGCCCGGAAGACCGGGTCGTCGAAGAACGCGGGAGGCAGCCGGGGCAGCTCCTGGGTCATCTCGTCCCAGGAGTTCCAGCCGGTCACGTCAGGCTCCGGTCGGCCGGGCTGCCGGCGGCGACCGGCGGCTCGGTGCCGCGCGCCTTCCAGCGCCGGTAGAGCCGGTACAGCACCGCCAGCACCAACACCGCGAAGGCCAGCCCGGTGATGCCCAGGGCCAGCCCGCCGTACGCGGTCGAGCGGACCGAGAGCGTGATCTCGTTGCCCAGCGCGCCGCCGGTCGGCGTGGTGACCTGGCCCTTCACCGCGAACGTGCCGGTCCGCTGGACCGAGGCGAGGACCTTCACGGTGCGCTTGCCCTTGGGTGGGATCTGCTGGAGGCCGACGTCCCTGGTGGTGAAGCCGGCCGGGGTGGTCAGCCGGAGCCGGACGCTGACCGGCACGGTCAGCTTGTTCTCCAGCGTCAGCAGCAGCGGGCTGTCGGAGGACGCGAGCGTGTAGTCGCCGGTGGCCGGCGAGCTCAGCGTCACCGCGCCCCGCAGGGTGCCGATCTGCCGCAGCAACCGGGCCACGTACGCCTGCCCGGCCGGCAGCTGGCTGCGCCAGGCCGACGAGCCCGCCCGCCGGACCGCGTCCCCGTACGGCTGGAGCTCGGTGCCGGCGTCCTCGTTGCTCAGCGCGCTGCGGAAGTCCGCCACCTGGGACTGGACCAGGCCGATGTCGGAGATCAGCGACGGCGGGACCTCGCGGGCCCGGGCCGCGCCCGGGTAGACCAGTGCACCCCGGTCCACCTGCGGGCTGCCGGACGCCTGCAGCGCGTCGACCGCGGTCAGCCAGGAGATCGAGCCGAGGTCGGTGGCCAGCGCCCTCGCGTACGCCGCCGGGGGGTCCCAGCGGCGCGGCGGGGCCAGCACGATCGTGCGGGTGTCGTTCGGGGCCTCGGCGGTGATCATCGCCAGCTCGGACAGCAGCCGCTGCTCGGCGATCCGCGGACCCCCGGCGAAGCCGTGCGTCCTCAGGCCCCCGCGCTGCAGGATGTTCTGCACGACCGGGTCGCTGACCAGCGCGACCGCCGGGCCGGAGAGGGCCGGCAGCGGCGAGACCCCGCTCGGGGTGCGGCCGGACTCGACCGCGCCGGTGCCGGACAGCGCGTTCGGCGAGAGAACGACCGCGTTGGCGCCCTGGGCGACCACGTCGTCCAGCGCGGAGTCGGTGAGCTGCCCGTCCGGCGGCCAGGACACCTTGGTCGAGGGCATCTCGCCCAGCACCCGGGCGGTCGCGTCCAGGTCGGGCTGCTGGAACCGGGCCAGCGCGGCGTTGCCGCCGCGCTCCAGCGCCACGATGTCGGGGTCCGCGTACGGCGTGGCCACCAGCAGGTGCTTCGGCACGATCGCGCGCAGCCGGCCGAGCCAGTCCGCGGCCGCGACCGCGCCGGTCCCGGCCACCGTGCGGCTGCCGGTGCCGACCCGGTAGCCGGCCGGGTCGGTCATCCGGCTCAGCGCCTCGATCGTCTCCGGGTCGACCACCAGGGTCAGCTTGACCTTGCCGGTGACCGCCTCGGCCGCGGCCAGCAGCGTGTTCAGCCGGCCGCCGGGGGCGACCGACCGGGCCAGCAGGTCGTCGGCGAAGACCTCGGGGGAGCCCGCGGGCGCGCCGGTCAGCCGGTGCGGCCGGTCCAGCAGCGGCCAGAGCAGCGTGACCTTGGTCCCGCTGATCCCCTGCTGCAGGTACGGCAGGTCGGTGGCCAGCCGGCCGACCTCGGTGCCGTCGTCGGCCCGCTGCACGGTCAGCGCGAGCGGGTAGACCCCGATCCCGCTGAAGCTCGACAGGGCCAGGTCGCTGACCTTGGCCTGGTACGTCACCCGCGTCGTCTGGCCCGGGGTCAGCCCGGAGTGCAGCGCCTGCGGCGGGGCGGCGGCGGAACCGGTGGTGGGCTGGTCGGAGTCGGCCGCCTGCAGCTCGCCCCGGGTGCTGATCACCGTGCCCCGGCGCAGCCGCAGGATCAGCGGCCCGGTGCTGTTCGCGCTGGTGTTGCGCAGCAGCGCGCTGATCGTGATCGTCGAGTCCGGCCGGACGTCGTGCGGCTCCAGGGTCTGCAGCGTCATCGCCACCGGCTCGGCCGGGGCGCTCGACGCCCGTGCGCTCGACGCCCGTGCGCTCGACCCCGGGGCCGGGGCCGGGCCGGACGGCGCCGGGGCGGCCGTGGCCGCCACCGGCAGCCCGGCCACCAGCGCGACCGCCGCGCCCAGCACCGCCCCGATCCGGCGTACCCGCTCAGACACTGTCGAGCAGCTCCGGGGCGCGGGCGACCAGCGTCCGCTCGTCCTCGTACGCCAGCCGCGCGCCGAGCTCGTCCAGCGGCACCCAGGCCACCGCGGTGACCTCGACGTCGGCGTCGGAGAGCTCGCCGCCCTCGGCCCGCAGCAGGAAGTGGTGCACGGTCTTGTGCACCCGGCGACCGTCGGCCATGAACCAGAAGTCGATGGTGCCGAGCCGGCCCACGATCGTGCCGGCGATGCCGGTCTCCTCGGCCACCTCCCGGATGGCGGCCTGCTCGGCGCTCTCCCCGGCCTCGATGTGACCCTTGGGCAGGGACCAGAGCAACCGGCCCCGGCGGTCCTTGCGCCCGATCAACGCCGCGACAGCCGTCCCGGAGGAGCTGTCCACGACGAGTCCGCCGGCGGACGTCTCGTCGACCCGGCGCACCCGGGGACGACGTGGACGGGCCATGCGGTCGATCGTAAGCGCCGCGCGGCACCGGGGCTGTTCTCGGTAGGCTCGACGGTCGTGTCCACGTCCGTGCAAACCCCAGGGGCTCCTGTGACCTCGCCCGCGGACCTCGTGCAGGTGCCCGAGGTCGCCGACATGCTGGGCGAGCTGTTCGCCACCGCCGGTTTCGAGCTGCATCTGGTCGGGGGGCTCGTCCGGGACGCGCTGCTCGGCCGGGCCGCCGACCAGGGCGGCGACTACGACTTCGCCACCGACGCCCGCCCCGAGGCCGTCCTCGGTCTCGTCGCCGGGCTGGGGACGACCTGGACCACCGGGATCGACTTCGGCACGGTCGGGGTGCTGGTGCGCGGCCTGCGCTGCGAGATCACCACGTACCGGGCGGACCGCTACGACCGGGTCAGCCGCAACCCGCTGGTCGCGTACGGCGAGTCGCTGGGCGACGACCTGCGCCGGCGCGACTTCACCATGAACGCGATGGCGCTGTCCGTGCCCGGGCACGTCTTCTCCGACCCGTACGGGGGGCTGCGGGACCTGGCCACCGGCGCGCTGCGGACGCCGGCCGACCCGCGCGAGTCCTTCGCCGACGACCCGCTGCGGATGATGCGGGCGGCCCGGTTCGTCTCCCAGCTCGGCGTCACCCCGACCGCCGACGTGGTCGCGGCGATGACCGAGCTGGCCCCGGAGATCGGCCGGATCACCGCCGAGCGGGTCCAGGTCGAGCTGTCCAAGCTGCTGCTCGGCGCCTTCCCGAGGCGCGGGCTGGAGCTGCTGGTCGACACCGGGCTGGCCGACGTGGTGCTGCCGGAGCTGCCCGCGCTGCGGATGGAGATCGACGAGCACCACCAGCACAAGGACGTCTACGCGCACTCGCTGACCGTGCTCGACCAGGCCATCGCGCTGGAGCAGGACGGGCCCGACCTGGTGCTGCGGCTGGCGGCGCTGCTGCACGACGTGGGCAAGCCCGCGACCCGGCGGCACGAGTCCGGCGGCGGCGTCTCCTTCCACCACCACGAGGTGGTCGGGGCCAAGCTGGTGCGGGCCCGGCTGCGGGCGCTGAAGTACCCGAAGGAGATCATCGAGGAGGTCTCCCGGCTGACCCTGCTGCACCTGCGCTTCCACGGCTACGGCCGCGGCGAGTGGACCGACTCCGCGGTCCGCCGGTACGTCACCGACGCCGGCCCGCTGCTGGGCCGGCTGCACAAGCTGGTCCGGTCGGACAGCACCACCCGCAACAAGCGCCGGGCGGCCGCGCTGGCCCGCTCGTACGACCTGCTGGAGGAGCGGATCGCCCGGATCGAGGCCGAGGAGGACCTGCGCGCGGTCCGCCCGGACCTGGACGGCAACGAGATCATGCGGCTGCTGGAGCTCCCGCCCGGTCCGCTGGTCGGGCAGGCCTGGCGGTTCCTCAAGGAGCTGCGCCTGGACCGCGGCCCCCTCCCCCACGACGAGGCCGTCGCGGAGCTGCGGACCTGGGCGCAGGAGCAGGGTCTCTAGCGGTCCTGGAGGGCGTCGAGGGCGACCGTGAACGCCAGCGCCAGGCGGCGGTCCAGCCAGCGCTGGGGGTCGCCGGAGAGGTCCAGCACGTACCGGTCGCGGATCGCGGCGACCCGGCGGTAGCGGCCGATCGGCCGCCCGTCGGGCAGCGCGATGTCGAAGTGGAACGGGATGAAGAACGGGATGTCCCCCACGTACGGCAGCGCGCTCCAGATCCGGCGCAGCACCGCGATGAACACGTTGGACTCCTGCGCGGTGGCGATCGGCTGACCGCCGGGGGCCAGGATCGTCCAGGACGAGCGCAGCAGGGACTTGCCGAAGTTCTTCTTGAACGTCCCGATGACCTGACCGCTCGGGATCAGCACGTCGGTCATGCCGCGGAACTCGAAGACCTTGCGCGCCTGCAGCCGCATCAGCGGCACCGACCGGGTCTCGTCGGTGAAGAAGTCGATCTGCTCCCGGATCTTCAGCCGCTTCTGCTGCACGTACGCCAGCGGGTGGCCGGCCGACTTCCCGTCCTGCCCGAGCGTCGAGATCTGGTACTTGTTCGCGATCGGGGCGAACTTCTGCTGGACGAACAGGTAGTCCAACCCGGCGATGACCGCGAGCGGGTCGGGCGGGCCGTGGCCGGGCTGCGGGGGTCCATCTCCAGGCTGCACGGCGACGACCCTAGCCCGCCCGTCGCACCGCCAGCCGGTAGGTCACCGCGGTGACCGCGTAGCCACCGGCGACGACGCCGAGCATGAAGTACGACTTGCCGCTGATCGGCAGCGCGAACGCCCCCGCCACCGCCGCGGCCACGAACGTGACGTTGAACAGCGTGTCGTAGAGGGAGAAGACCCGACCGCGGTAGTCGTCCTCGACCTGCTCCTGCACGAGCGTGTCCACGCTGATCTTGGACGCTTGGGCGACGATGCCGAGCAACAGCGCGGCCGGCAGCAGCGTCTGCATCGTGTACGGCACCCCGAGCGCGATCTCGGTGACCGCGGCCGCCGCGAACAGCCCGGTGACCCAGACGTGCTTGCCGAACCGGCGGACCGCGGCCGGGGTGACCGAGGCCGCGATCAGCGTGCCGGCCGCGGTCGCCGCGAACACCTGCCCGAGCCCGGCCAGCCCGGCCTGGAAGACGCCGTCGTCGGTGAAGTAGTTCCGGTAGAGCAGCAGCGTGGAGATCGTCGAGATGCCGTAGAAGAAGCGGTGCGCCCCGATCGCGGTCAGCGCGGAGACGACCTCGCGGCGCTGGGCCACGTGCCGGCCGCCGGCCACCAGCCCGCGGGCGACGTCCCGCAGCGTCTCCCGCCGGGACCGCTCCACGTCGTCCGGGCCGAGCTGGTCGGGCGCGAACTTCCGGGCCAGGAACGCGGACGTGCCGTAGCCGAGGACCGAGGCCAGCGCGATCACCGCGTACCCGCCGTCGCCGTCGCCGACCAGCTGCTGCAGCAGCAGCGCGATCCCGCCGCCCAGCACGGCGATCACCGAGCCGCTGGTGGTGGACAGCGCGTTGCCGGTCACCAGCCGCTCCGGCTCGACCACGTGCGGCTGGGCCGCCGACTGCGCGGCCAGGAAGAACCGGTTCACCGAGGTGACCAGCAGGGCGGTCGCGTAGAGCAGGACGCCGGTGGTCGCGGTCGCGATCTCCAGCGCGACCAGGCCGACCAGCACGCAGCGCACGACGTTGGACACCATGAGCACCCGCTGCCGCCGCCACCGGTCCAGCAGCACGCCCGCGAACGGCCCCACGAACGAGTACGGCAGCAGCAGCGCGGCGAACGCGCCCGCGATGTCGGCCGGGTCGGCCGCGCTCTCCGGGCTGAACAGCACGACGCCGGCCAGGCTGGCCTGGAACACCCCGTCGGCGCACTGGCTGGCCAGCCGGGTGCCGTAGAGCCGGCGGAAGTCCGGCCGGCGCAGCACCGCCCGCAACGCGTGGCCGCGCCCCTGCGCCGGGGCGTCCGCCGCCGCCGGGACCGTGGCACGCATCCCCACAACCTACGGCCCGTCTCTGTGTCCGGCGGCCCGAGCCGGTGGGACGCCGACGGCCTCCGTACGGCAGGATCGACCCCGATGTGCGCGCTGCGACCCGACGCCGGTGTGGAACCCGGTGTCCTGCTCGTGGCCTCGCCCGTGCTGGGTGACCCCCACTTCCGCCGTACGGTCGTGTACGTCCTGGATCACCGGCCGGACGGCAGCGTCGGCGTCGTGCTCAACCGGCCCAGCGACGTCACCCTGCTCGACGTGCTGCCGCAGTGGTTCGACCTGGCCTCGTCGCCGCGGACGCTGTTCGTCGGCGGACCCGTCGAGACCAACGCGGCGCTCTGCCTGGCCGAGGTGCGGGCCGGGGCGAGCCCGCGGGGCTGGACCGAGGTGTCCGCTCCGGTCGGGCTGACCGACCTGGACACCGACCCGGGCGCGGTCGAGCGGGACCTGCACCAGGTCCGGGTCTTCGCCGGGTACGCCGGCTGGGGCGCGGGCCAGCTCGCCGGCGAGATCGCCGACGGCGCCTGGCTGGTCGTGGCCGGGCACTCCTCGGACGTGTTCGCCGACCCCGGCGGCGATCTCTGGCGGGACGTGCTGCGGCGGCAGGGCGGGTCGGTCGCGCTGCTCGCGACCTATCCGGACGACCCGCGGCTCAACTGAGCGGTCCGGGGGACTCCGCGTCGAGCTCGGCCAGCAGCGGCCGGGCCCGGGCCAGCAGCTCCAGCCCGGTCTCGGTGATGCGGACGGAACGGGTGCTGCGCTCGACCAGCTGACACCCGAGCCGGCGCTCCATCCGGCTGATCCGGGCCGACAGCGCGGGCTGGGCGACCCCGAGCCGCTGGGCGGCCCGCGTGTAGTTGAGCTCCTCGGCCAGCGTCGCGAGCGCGCGCAACTGGTTCACCTCGAGGTGCATTCGATAGTTCGTAGCAGGTTCACCGGCCAGGCTGAAGGCCTGACGACCCAATTCCCCGTAGATAGGGCTCAGGCCACCGTGTACCAGGGCCGGATGTCGAGCGCGATCAGCCCGCCGCGGACGGCCGGGCCCTGGTCGGCCCCGATGACGGCGACGTGATCATGTACGGGCGAGACGTCGGCCACGCGCGGAGCCCCGATTCGTACGGAGGGATTTACGATCCGCACATGTCGGCGCCGACGGATCCGCTCCCGCTCGCTGCCCAGTTCCCGGCGACGACCCGCGAGCAGTGGGTCGAGCTGGTGGCCGGGGTGCTGCGCAGGTCGGGCCTGCCCGAAGGCGCCGACCCGGTCGAGGCGCTGACCGGCACCACGTACGACGACATCCCGGTCCGGCCGCTCTACACCGCTGCGGACCGGCCGGTCGCGGACCCGGGCCGGCCGGGCGCCGCGCCGTACGTGCGGGGGTCGACCGCGGACGGCCCGACCCTGACCGGCTGGGACGTCCGGCCGCGGCACGCGAACCCGGATCCGGCCGCCCTGCGGGCCGCGCTGCTCAACGACCTGGAGACCGGGGCGACCTCGAGCTGGCTCGTGCTCGGCGACGCCGGCCTGCCGGTGGCCGATCTCGCCGCCGCGCTGGAGGGCGTCTACGTCGAGCTCGCCCCGGTCGCGCTGGACGCCGGCGCGCAGACCCGGGCCGCGGCCGACGCCTTCCTCGCGCTGGTCGCCGACCGCGGGCTGGACCCGGCCGAGGTCCGGGGCAGCCTCGGCGCCGACCCGATCGGGCTGCGGGCCCGGACCGGCGCGGACGCCGACCTCGGCCTGCTCGGCGAGCTGGCCGGGCGGGGTGGCGCCGGGCTGCGGGTCGCGACCGTGGACGGGACCGTCGCCCACGACGCCGGCGCGAGCGACGCGACCGAGCTGGCCGTCGCGACCGCGACCGGGGTGGCGTACCTGCGGGCGCTGACCGACGCCGGCCTGGCGGTGGAGCCGGCGCTGGACGCGATCGAGTTCCGGTTCGCGGTCAGCGCCGACCAGTTCGCCTCGATCGCCAAGCTGCGGGCGGCCCGGCGGATCTGGGGCCGGGTCGCGGAGCTCAGCGGGGCGGCGCCGGACCGGCGCGGCCAGCGGCAGCACGCGGTCACCTCGGCCGCGATGATGACCCGCCACGACCCCTGGGTGAACATGCTCCGGACCACGATCGCCTGCTTCGCGGCCGCGGTCGGCGGGGCCGACGCGATCACGGTGCTGCCGTTCGACGCGGCGCTCGGGCTGCCGGACGACCTGGCCCGGCGGGTCGCCCGCAACACCCAGGCGATCCTGCACGACGAGTCCAGCCTCGGCCGCGTCCTCGACGCCGCCGGCGGCTCCTGGTACGTCGAGGCGTTCACCGACGAGCTGGCCGACAAGGCCTGGGACACGTTCACCGCGATCGAGCGGGCCGGCGGGGCGCTCGCCGCGCTGGACGACGGCACGATCGGGGACCTCGTCGCCGCGACCCGGGCCCGGCGGGCGGACGACGTCGCGCACCGGCGGGCCCCGCTCACCGGCGTGACCGAGTACGCGTTGCCCGACGAGCCGGCCGTCCCCCGCCGCCCCGCGCCCCCGCCGCTGACCGGCGGACCGCTGGCGCCGGGGCACTGGGCCGCCGAGTACGAGGACCTGCGGGACGCGGTCGAGGCGGTCGAGCCCCGGCCGGCCGTCTACCTGGCCACGCTCGGCCCGATGACCTCGAACGCGGCCCGGCTCGGCTTCGCCCGCGGGCTCTTCCAGGCCGGCGGCCTGCACGTCGTCGCCGGCCCGCCGGAGGAGTTCCTCCGGGCCGGGACCGCCGTCGTCTGCCTGTGCGGGACCGACGCCGCGTACGCGGCCGAGGCTGCGGCGGTGATCGAGACGCTGCGGGAGGACGGTGCCCGGCACGTCTGGCTGGCCGGCCGGGGCGAGCTCGGGGCGGATGGGTACCTCTACACCGGGTGCGACGCGCTCGCCGCGCTCCGGACGACCGCCGACCTGCTGGGGGTGGCACGGTGATTCCCGACTTCTCGGCGGCGACGCTGCGCGGCGAGACCCCGGCGGGGCCCGCGGCCAAGCCCGAGGCGGCGACCTGGGAGACGCCCGAGGGCATCCCGGTCCCGCCGCTCTACACCGCCGCCGACCTCGACGGCCTCGACTTCCTGGGCACGTACCCGGGGATCGCGCCCTACCTGCGCGGTCCGTACCCGACCATGTACGTGAACCAGCCCTGGACGATCCGGCAGTACGCGGGGTTCTCCACCGCGGCCGAGTCCAACGCGTTCTACCGGCGGAACCTGGCGATGGGGCAGAAGGGGCTGTCCATCGCGTTCGACCTGCCGACGCACCGCGGCTACGACAGCGACAACCCCCGGGTGGTCGGCGACGTCGGGATGGCCGGCGTCGCGATCGACTCCATCTACGACATGCGCCAGCTCTTCGACGGCATCCCGCTGGACCGGATGTCGGTCTCGATGACCATGAACGGCGCCGTGCTGCCGATCCTCGCGCTCTACGTCGTCGCGGCCGAGGAGCAGGGGGTGAAGCCGGAGCAGCTCACCGGGACCATCCAGAACGACATCCTCAAGGAGTTCATGGTCCGCAACACCTACATCTACCCGCCGCAGCCGTCGATGCGGATCATCAGCGACATCTTCGAGTTCACCTCGCAGCGGATGCCGAAGTTCAACTCGATCTCCATCTCCGGCTACCACATCCAGGAGGCCGGGGCGACGGCCGACCTGGAGCTGGCGTACACGCTCGCGGACGGGGTCGAGTACCTGCGGGCCGGCATCGCGGCCGGGCTCGACGTGGACCGGTTCGCACCCCGGCTGTCGTTCTTCTGGGCGATCGGCATGAACTTCTTCATGGAGGTCGCCAAGCTGCGGGCGGCCCGGCTGCTCTGGGCCCGGCTGGTCGCGGACTTCGAGCCCAAGAACCCGAAGTCGCTCTCGCTCCGTACGCACTCGCAGACCTCGGGCTGGTCGCTGACCGCGCAGGACGTCTTCAACAACGTCGTACGGACCTGTGTCGAGGCGATGGCGGCGACCCAGGGCCACACCCAGTCGCTGCACACGAACGCGCTGGACGAGGCCCTCGCGCTGCCGTCCGACGTCTCCGCCCGGATCGCCCGCAACACCCAGCTGGTGCTGCTGCAGGAGTCCGGCACGACCCGGGTGATCGACCCCTGGGGCGGCTCGTACTACGTGGAGAAGCTGACCGCGGACCTCGCCGCCCGGGCCTGGGAGCACATCACCGAGGTCGAGAAGGCCGGCGGGATGGCCAAGGCCAACGACCTCGGGTTACCGAAGCTGCGGATCGAGGAGGCCGCGGCCCGGACGCAGGCCCGGATCGACTCCGGCCGGCAGCCGGTGATCGGGGTCAACAAGTACCGGCTGGCCCAGGAGGACCTGCTCGACGTCCTGAAGATCGACAACTCCGCGGTCCGGGCCGAGCAGGCGGAGAAGCTGCGGCGGCTGCGGGAGTCGCGGGACGCCGACGCGGTCCGGCGGGCACTCGCCGCGCTCACCGATGCGGCCGCCGGGACGGGCAACCTGCTGGAGCTGTCCATCGACGCGGCCCGGGCGCAGGCGACCGTCGGGGAGATCTCCGACGCGCTCGAGGCGGTCTACGGTCGGCACAGCGCGACGATCCGGACGATCTCCGGCGTCTACCGGGAGGAGGCCGGAGCCGTGGACCTGATCGAGCAGGCCCGGGCGGCGACCGCAGCCTTCGAGGAGGAGCAGGGCCGGCGGCCCCGCATCCTGATGGCCAAGATGGGCCAGGACGGGCACGACCGCGGGCAGAAGGTGCTGGCCACCGCGTTCGCCGACCTCGGCTTCGACGTCGACGTCGGCCCGCTGTTCCAGACCCCGGCCGAGGTCGCGCGGCAGGCGGTCGAGGCCGACGTGCACATCGTCGGGGTGAACTCGCTGGCCGCCGGGCACCTCACGCTGGTTCCCTCGCTCCGGGACGAGCTCGCCTCGCAAGGGCGCGAGGACATCATGATCGTGGTCGGCGGCGTGATCCCGCCGCAGGACTTCGACGCGCTGCGGGCGGCCGGGGCGGCGGCGATCTTCCCGCCCGGGACGGTCATCGCCGAGGCCGCGCTGGACCTGCTCCGTACGCTCTGCGACCAGCTCTCCCGTGCCGGCAGCTGACCTCGCGACGGGAGTCCGTGAGGGGCACCGGGCCGCGATCGCCCGGGCCATCACGCTGGTCGAGTCGCGCCGGGCGGACCACCGGGCCCGGGCCCAGGAGCTGCTGGTCGCGCTGCTGCCGGACACCGGCGGGGCCCAGCGGGTCGGCGTCACCGGCGTGCCCGGGGTCGGCAAGTCCACGTTCATCGACCAGCTCGGCGTCAACCTGGTCGAGGCCGGGCATCGGGTCGCGGTGCTCGCCGTCGACCCGTCCTCGGGCCGTACGGGTGGGTCGATCCTCGGGGACAAGACCCGGATGACCCGGCTGGCGGCGTCCGAGGACGCGTTCGTCCGGCCGTCGCCGGCGGCCGGCACGCTCGGCGGGGTCGCCCGGGCCACCCGGGAGACGATGCTGGTGATGGAGGCGGCCGGCTACGACGTCGTGCTGGTCGAGACCGTCGGCGTCGGCCAGAGCGAGTACGTCGTGGCCGAGATGGTCGACACCTTTCTCTTCCTCACCCTGGCCCGCACCGGCGACCAGCTGCAGGGCATGAAGCGCGGCATCCTCGAGCTGGCCGACGTGATCGCGGTCAACAAGGCCGACGGCGAGCACGCGCTGGACTCGCGCAAGGCGGCCCGGGAGCTGTCCGGGGCGTTGCGGATGCTGCGCGGATCCGAGGGCGACTGGCAGGCGCCGGTGGTGACCTGCTCGGCGCTGCAGAACGAGGGCCTGGACAACGTCTGGCGGCACGTCCAGCGGCACCGCGAGCAGCTGGTGTCGCGCGGGGAGCTGGCGGCCAAGCGCCGTCGCCAGCTCGTCGACTGGACCCGCGCGATGGTCCGGGACCGGCTGCTCTCCCGCCTCGACACGATCAAGCCCGTCGTCACCGCCGCCGAGTCCGCCGTCCTCGCCGGCACCCTCACCCCCGACCAGGCCGCGACCAAGATCCTCGACGCGCTGGAACGATGATCGGGCTCTCTACCGATCTCTACGATGATCGCTAGACGGGCGTAGACGACCCGATCGATCAGGGATGCTGGGTCCGCAGGAACTGGCCGAAGTGCGGGACCGTGAACGCGACCAGCCCGCGCTCGGCCGAGTAGACCAGGCCCTTCTTCAGCAGCGAGTCCCGCGCCGGGGACAGGCTGGAGGCCTTGCGTTCCAGGGAGTCGGCGACCGCGGAGGTGGCGACGGGGCCGTCACCGAGGGCGGCCATCGCGCGCATGTAGTCCCGCTCCGCGGGCGTAGCCCGCTCGTACCGGCTGCCGAAGAAGCCGACCGCCAGTTCGGCGTCCGCGTCCGGGGCGGCGACCTTGACGTCCTCGGCCGTGATCGGCGAGGTCGGGGCCGCGTCCCACGTCACCTTCCCGTACGCCTGGACGAAGTACGGATACCCGCCGGAGACCGCATAGAGCGCGTCCAGCGCCTGCGGGGTGAACTCGACGTCCTCCCGTTCGGCCGGCGCGAGCAGGGCCAGGTCGGCCGCCACCCGCTCCAGCCGGTCGATGCGCAGGTAGTGGAACAGCCGCTCCGAGTACGACTTCGAGGCCGACAGCACCGAGGGCAGGTGCGGCAGGCCGGCGCCGACGACGATGAGCGGCGCCCCGGTCTGGGACAGCTCGTGGCAGGCCGCGCAGAGTGCCGACACGTCTGCGGCCGGGATGTCCTGCATCTCGTCGATGAACAGCGCGATGCCCACGCCCAGGTCGGTGGCGATCGAGGCGGCGTCGGCGAACAGCTCGACCAGGTCGATCTCCAGGTCGCCGGTGTCGGCCCGCCCCATCGCGGCCGGTACGTCGATGCCGGGCTGCCAGCGCGGTCCGGTCTTCGCCGTCCGGGCCCGCGCGGGCGCGTCCGGCTCCCGCAACGAGAACGCCTTGAGCACGCCGAGCACCTGATCCACCCGCTCGGGATCCCGGTGCCGGCCGGCGATCTCCCGCAGCGCCATGTGCAGCGCGGCCGCGACCGGCCGCCGGATCGACTGGTCCGGCCGGGCCTCGATCTTGCCGGTTCCCCACATCCGCCCGATCGCCTGCGAGCGCAGCGCGTTGAGCAGCACGGTCTTGCCGACGCCGCGCAGGCCGGTGAGCACCAGGCTGCGCTCCGGGCGGCCCCGCGCGACCCGCTCCAGCACCACGTCGAACCGGCCCAGCTCCCGGTCCCGGCCGGCCAGCTCGGGCGGTCGCTGCCCGGCTCCGGGCGCGTACGGGTTCCGGACGGGATCCATGCGATCGGACTGTATGCGCCCCTCTAGCAAAGATCGTAGAACCCCGTAGAAACCCCGATCGGCGTGTCGTCCGGGCCCACCGTGAGCTCCTGCTGACCACGGCGATCAACGTCGAGGAGATCGTCCGCGGCCTGCGGCCGGACGAGCAGGACGCGGCCGACCTGCTGCTCACCGGCCTGCGCATCCTGCCGATCCGCCGGCAGGAGGCCGAGCGGGCCGGCCGCTGGCGCCGGGAGTTCGCGTCCCGTGGCCGCGCCCTCCACCAGGCCGACTGCCTCATCGCGGCCGCGGCGTCCGGCGCCGGCGGGCGGCTCGCGACGGCGAACGTCAAGGACTTCCCCATGTCCGAGCTCAGCGTCGAGGAGTGGCCGGTCGGGGGGTGAGGCCGGCAGAAGTTGCCGGGGGCCGGGGTCCGGCGGGGTGGTTAGGGTCGAGGGGAGGCGAGGAGGGCTGATGGTGGCGTGCCGATCGGTGGTGGTGCTGGGGTCGACCGGGTCGATCGGGACGCAGGCGCTGGACGTGATCCGGCGTAACCCGGACCGGTTCCGCGTGGTCGGCCTGGCCGCGGGCGGCCGGGACCCGCAGGCGCTGGCCGCGCAGGTGGCCGAGTTCCGGCCCGAGGTCGTCGCGGTCGGCCGGCCCGAGGCCGTCGCCGCGGTGCGGGAGTTGGTGGGTGACGTCCTGACCGGTCCGGAGGGCCTGGAGGAGATCGCCGCCCACCCGTGCGACGTCGTCCTCAACGGCCTGGACGGCGCCCTCGGCCTGCCCGCGACGCTGGCCGCGCTCACCTCCGGGCGCATGCTCGCGCTGGCCAACAAGGAGTCGCTCATCGTCGGCGGCCCGCTGGTGAAGCGGGCGGCCAAGCCCGGCCAGATCGTGCCGGTCGACTCCGAGCACTCGGCCCTGGCCCAGGCGCTGCGCGGCGGCACCCGCGAGGAGGTCCGCCGGCTGGTGATCACCGCGACCGGCGGCCCGTTCCGCGGCCGCGACCGGGCCTCGCTCGCCGACGTCACCCCCGAGCAGGCGCTGGCCCACCCGCGCTGGTCGATGGGCCCGGTCGTGTCCACGAACTCGGCCACGCTGGTGAACAAGGGCCTGGAGGTGATCGAGGCGCACCTGCTCTTCGACGTGCCGTTCGACGCGATCGAGGTCATGGTGCACCCGCAGGCGATCATCCACTCGATGGTCGAGTTCACCGATGGCTCGACGATCGCCCAGACCGGGCTGCCGGACATGCGGCTGCCGATCGCGCTCGGGATGGCCTGGCCGGACCGGGTGCCCGACGCCGTACCGGGGCTGGACTGGACCCAGGCCCACACCTGGGAGCTGTTCCCGCTGGACGAGCAGGCGTTCCCGGCCGTCGGCCTGGCCGCGCACGTCGGCCGGACCGGCGGCAGCGCGCCGGCCGTGTTCAACGCCGCGAACGAGGTCTGCGTGCACGCGTTCCTGGCCGGCCGGCTGCCGTTCCTGGCGATCGTGGACACCGTGCAGCGGGTCGTCGATGAGCAGGTCGACACCGCCGCCGCGTCGGTCGAGGAGATCCTCGCCGCCGACGCGTGGGCCCGCACCCGGGCCCGGGAGCTCAACGGCCTGGCGATTGACATTCGATAGAGAGCACGCGATCGTCGATGCATGTCGAGCGTTCGCCGGGTCGTAGTTCCGCTCCGCGTCTTCCTCGTCGTGCTGTTCGGGGTGCTGATCGTGCTGGAGACCCTTCCGCTGCCGGGGCAGTTCGCGGACCTGGCGCGGGAGTGGCCCGACGACGCGTACCTGCGCTGGCCGCTGACGGCCGTCTTGGTGCTCGGGCTGCTGATGGTGGTGTTGCGGGCGCTGCTGCGGCAGGCCACCACGCTGCGGACCGACCTGGAAGCGGTGAGCTGATGCCGATCGTCGTCCGGATCGACGTCGAGCTGGCCAAGCGCAAGATGAGCGTCGGGGAGTTCGCCGAGAAGATCGGTCTCACGCCGGCCAACGTGGCCGTGCTGAAGAACGGCCGGGCCAAGGCGGTGCGGTTCAGCACCCTGGAGGCCATGTGCCGGGTGCTCGGCTGCCAGCCCGGCGACCTGCTGGAGTGGGTCGAGGGCTAGGGCTCTCTACCGGCGTCTAGCGAAGATCGAAGACATGGATAGAGATCCCGATGGGGAGGATCGAAGCCATGAGCATTCCGATTGTTCCGCTCGGCAGCCAGGGTCTCCAGGTCTCGAAGGAGGGCCTGGGATGCATGGGCATGAGCGCGTTCTACGGCTCGGACGACGAGCAGGAGTCGGTCGCCACCCTCGAGCGCGCGCTCGAGCTCGGGGTCACCTTCTGGGACACCGCCCAGATGTACGGCTGGGGCGCCAACGAGGAGCTGATCGGCCGGGTCATCAAGGGCCGGCGCGATGAGGTGACGATCGCGACGAAGTTCGGCGTGATCCCCGACCCGGACCACCCGGACGACCGCAGCAAGCGGGTCAACGACGGCAGCCCGGACAACGTCCGGCGCTCGGTCGACGGCGCCCTGCAGCGGCTCGGCACCGACCACATCGACCTCTTCTACCAGCACCGCCCGGACGCGGACACGCCGATCGAGGACACCGTCGGCGCGCTGGGCGAGCAGATCCAGGCCGGCAAGATCCGCTACTACGGCCTGTCCGAGGTGACCCCGGACCTGGTCCGCCGGGCCCACGCGACGCACCCGCTCACCGCGGTCCAGAGTGAGTACTCGTTGTGGACGCGGGAGAACGTCGAGGAGCTGCTGCCGGTGCAGCGCGAGCTCGGCGTCGGCGCGGTGGCGTACTCGCCCTTGGGCCGGGGGTTCCTGACCGGGCGGTTCAGCTCGCCCGCGGACTTCCAGCAGGGCGACTTCCGCAGCGTGAACCCGCGCTTCGCGCAGGACGCGTTCGACTCCAACATGACGATCGTCGACGTGGTCAAGGAGATCGCGGCGGGCCAGGGCGTCACGCCGGCGCAGGTCGCGCTGGCCTGGGTCTACAGCCGCGGTGACGACGTGGTGGCGATCCCGGGCACCCGCCGGGCGTCCCGGCTGGAGGAGAACGCCGGCGCGCTCGACGTCACCCTCACCCAGGACGAGCTCGACCGGCTGGAGCCGCTGAGCCAGCTGGTCGTCGGCGCCCGCTACTGAGCCATCCCGTCGGGGCGCCGACCCGGTCGGCGCCCCGGCGGGCACCAGGATCGGGCAGCGGCACAGAGCGGGACCGATCAGGGCCAGAATGCGCCCGTGGCCTCGGACTCGCGCGTGCTCGGTCAGGAGCTCACCCGGGAGCTGCTGGACGTGACGCTGGAGGAGTTCCGGCTCACCGAGTCCCGCTTCGAGTCCGACTCCCGGCTCGGCCGGGAGCTGCTCTACCTGCTGTCCAACACCGGCTGGATCCGCCGGACCACCGAGATCGTGGACGTGTCCCGGGTGGCCGCGGTGGAGAGCAGGGTCGTCGTCGACGTCGACCCGAGCTACATCGCGCACGAGGCGCTGCGGACCCTCGACGGCCCGATCTGGCTGCCGCTGCTGGCCCTGCCGCGCCCGGTCGACGCGGATCCGGACCGCTCCGACCGGCCGGTGAGCATCGACGTCACCGACCGGGCCGGCGACCGGGTGGCCGAGGTCCCGCAGGCCGAGGTCGGCCGCCAGCTCGCCGCCGCGCTGGCCGAGACGCTGGTGACCCGGCTGCAGCGGCGCGGGCCGGCCGAGTCGGGCCAGGCGACCCGGGACCTGCAGGTGCTGCTGGCGGCGGTGCTGGCCCGGCTGCTGCCGCGGCCGGCCCGGGACGAGCCGGCCGCCACCGGCGTCCCGTCCGGCGCGGCCGCCCGCGGCAACCGGCTGCAGCTGGCCCAGCGCCGGCTGCGGGAGCGGCTGGAGGCCGAGCTGGCCGCCGCCGAGGCCGAGGAGGCCCGCCAGGTCCTGCCGGACGCCGACCTGGCCGCGGTCGACGAGGACGCCCGTTCGACGCTGAACTCCCGCGAGGCCGAGATCGTCCGGGCCCTGCGCGGCTGCCGGCTGGTGGTGGCGCCGGTCGAGCCGGACGGCGCGCCGACCTCGTTCACCGTCGCGATGCCGGCCCGCACCCTCACCCGCACCCCACCCGGCCGGTACGCCTCGGTGGCCCGGATCCAGGTCGCCCTGCTGGTCCCGAGCACGCACGCCGACCGCGTGATCGAGGTCGTCGTCCCGGACGGCGTCCGGAGCCTGGACGACCCGGAGGCGCGCATCGAGGTGCTCGCGCCGCAGCAGTTCGACCAGCTGACGCTGCTGCTCGACCGGATGCTGCGGGCGCAGAACCCGCCGCACGGCTGGGTCCGCAAGCAACTGGCCGAGCTGGCCGTGGTCAAGCTGCACGCGGCCATCCACTGCCTGCGCCACCACTACTGGACCGGCGACAACGCCGGCACCGAACGGCTGCTGGCGGCGCTGCGGAGCCTGCGCGAGCCGCTGGACCACGAGGCCCACGGCCGCCCGGCCGAGCTGGCCGGACCCTGGACCGCCGCCCGCGCGCTGCTGCCGGAGCGGCTGCTGCGCCGGCTCGACCGCAGCACCACCGACCCGGGCTCGGTCCGGTTCCGGGCCACCGCGATCGAGGAGTTCACGCTCCGCTCCGAGCCGACCGGGGCGTACGTGGAACTGGTGGTCGGCTCGGGTGACTCGCCCACGCTCGGCACCGCCCGGGCCGTGAACGGGATCAACATCCTGGTGCTCGCCGGCGTCGCCGTCCTGCTGGCGATCGCGCACTCGGCCACCGATTCCCGCGCGGACGTCCTGGCCACGCTGCTGACGATCTTCCCGACGCTGCAGGCGAGCCGGCTGGAGCAGCCCGACTCGACCCGGCTGGCCGGGCTGCTGACCATGCGGCACTTCCGGGTCGGCCTGCTCACCGCCGTACCGGGGCTGGCGCTGGCCGGGGTGCTGGCGTTCGCGCCGGAGGGCCGCCGGCTGCTCGGCGCCGCGATCGCCGCGGTCGTGCTGCAGCTGGCCTGCCACGTCTGGATCCGCTGGCTCGGTGACGAGGCGGTGCTGACGGGGTCGCCGGACGGGCTGCCGGACCGGCTGCCGGCCCGGCTGCTCGGCCGGGTGCTGTCGCGGCGGCGCCGGCCCCGGGTCACGCTGGCCACCGACCCGGCCGCCGACCACCGCGCCTTCGACGTGCTGCGGGCGGCCTGGTGCCGCTCGCTCACCGGCGAGGTGCTGCTGCTCGGCCGCAGCGCCTACCCGTACGTGGCGGTGGACCGGGACGAGCCCGGCGCCCTGGTCGACCTGCTCACCGGCGCGCAGGGCGAGCTGCTGGCGGACCCGCCGACCCGGCTGCGGAAGGTGCTGCGGGATCTGCGGCCGCCGGCGCCCCGGGAGCCGGCCGAGCACGAGCGCAGCGCGGTCAACCTGCTCGGCGTGCTGCGTGGCACCGCGGTCGGCCGGTCGGTGACGTTCCTGGTCTTCCGGGACCCGCCGAAGCCGGACTGGCTGGCCGCGGCCGGCGCCCGGGACGCCGCCGGGCACCTGCTGCGGGAGATCCGGCCGATGCCGGCCGACCGGTCCCGGCTGGCCCCGATGGAGCCGCCGGACTGGGTGCTGGACGTGATGATCGGCATCGCCGAGGAGTCCGAGGTCACCGAGCATCCGCTCTACCGGATCGCCCGGGCCGCCCAGAGCGCCAACTTCACGCTGCTCAACGTGCAGCTGCCGGCCCCGCCGCCGCTGCAGGACGCGCAGGAGCGGCGCTGGCTGCGGCTGCGGGTCGGGGTGCCGTACCGGCGCGGGGACTCGCTGCGCAAGCTGGTCCGGTTCCTGGCCGCGCTGGACTCCCTGAAGCAGGCCGGGGTGCTGGTGCACCTGCGCGAGGTGCCGCAGATGGAGTCGCTGGACGCGACCCAGACCGCGCCCGAGGACTCCTTCGACGAGCTGCCCGGCGCGCGGGTGCCGACCACCGGCAAGACCAGCACCGGCCGGCTCGTCACCGACCTCGACGTCCGGGTGCCGGCCGGACCGGCGGACTCCTGGCGGCTGGTCGCGGTCTGCGCCCAGCCCCGCTCCGGGCTGCTGGCCGAGGTGCTGTCCGCGCTGCACGAGCACGCCGGCGTGCGGGGACTGGCCGGGGCGATCTCCGGGGTCTTCGACGGGACGATGGTGGTCTTCCTGCTCTGCCGGGCGGCGGAGGCGGCACCGGACCCGGACGCGGTCGCGGTGGTGGAGCAGGCGACCCGGGCGTACCGGACCGTGGTCCGGCTGCTGGACGGGGTCCGGCCCGCGGTGGTCCCGGCCGAGGCGCCGCGGCCCCTGCTGCGGGTGCAGATCCGGGCCCCGGACCGGCCCGGCGTCATGCAGGACCTGCTCCGCGAGCTCGGCTCCCGGCTGTCCACAGTGGACGGACACGTCGACGTCCTGTACGCGCTGACCCCGGTCGTCGACGGCCAGGCCCTCTCCGGCCGGCTGCTGCTGCGGTTGCCGCACGACCGCCGCGGCGAGGACCGCTGGACCGCGGTGGACTGGCAGGACATGGGCCGGCTGGTCGCACAGGCGGTGGCGCGGGCCTCCGGCGGGCCGAGCGCGGCCGACGCCGAGCGCACGAGCCGGCTCTCCGACGACACCGTCGTCACCCTCGACCTCGTCCGCCGCCCCGCCGCCGCGCCCCGCCTCGTCCCCACCCGCTGACCGAGTACGCAGCGGGGCCGGCTCCCCCGCAGGAGAGCCGGCCCCGACGGAGCTCAGCGGGTCAGCGCTCGACCTCGCCCTTGATGAACGCCTCGACCGAGGCGCGGGCGATGTCGTCGGGACGCTGCTCCGGCGGCGACTTCATGAAGTACGACGCCGCGGACAGGATCGGCCCGCCGATGCCGCGGTCCATGGCGATCTTCGCCGCCCGGACCGCGTCGATGATGACGCCGGCCGAGTTGGGCGAGTCCCAGACCTCGAGCTTGTACTCCAGGTTCAGCGGCACGTCGCCGAACGCGCGCCCCTCCAGCCGCACGTACGCCCACTTGCGGTCGTCCAGCCAGGCCACGTAGTCCGACGGTCCGATGTGGACGTTGTTCTTGCCCATGTCGTGGTCGACGTTGGAGGTCACGGCCTGGGTCTTGGAGATCTTCTTCGACTCCAGCCGCTCGCGCTCCAGCATGTTCATGAAGTCCATGTTGCCGCCGACGTTCAGCTGCATCGTGCGGTCCAGGACGACGCCACGGTCCTCGAACAGCTTGGCCAGCACGCGGTGCGTGATGGTCGCGCCGACCTGCGACTTGATGTCGTCGCCGATGATCGGCACACCCGCGTCGGTGAACTTCTGCGCCCACTCCGGGGTGCCGGCGATGAAGACCGGCAGCGCGTTGACGAACCCGACCTTCGCGTCGATCGCGGCCTGCGCGTAGAACCTCGCGGCGTCCTCGGACCCGACCGGCAGGTAGCAGACCAGCACGTCGGCCCGGGACTCGCGCAGCGTGGCGACGACGTCGACCGGCTCCTCGTCGGACTCCTCGACGATCTGCCGGTAGTACTTGCCCAGCCCGTCCAAGGTGTGCCCGCGCCTGACGGTGACGTCCAGCGGCGGCACGTCGGCGATCTTGATGGTGTTGTTCTCACTGGCGAAGATCGCCTCGGACAGGTCGCGTCCGACCTTCTTGGCGTCCACGTCGAACGCGGCCACGAACTCGATGTCGCGGACGTGGTAGTCGCCGAACTTCACGTGCATCAGCCCGGGCACCGGCTCGGACGGATCGGCGTCCCGGTAGTACTGCACGCCCTGTACCAGCGAGGCGGCGCAGTTGCCCACGCCGACGATGGCCACACGGACCGACATCATGGAGTCTCCTTCTCATTCTTCTTCTGCGGGGGTGCGGCCGCTTGTTCCTGCCGCTCGGTGTCGATCAGCTCGTTGAGCCAGCGGACCTCGCGCTCCACCGCGTCGAGTCCGTGCTCCTGGAGCTGGAGGGTGTATCGGTCGAGCTTTTCCCGGGTGCGGGCCAGACCCGCCCGCAGACCGTCCCGGTGTTCCTCCACCCGGCGGCGGCGGCCCTCGAGGATCCGCAGCCGGACCTCGGCGTCGGTCTGGGCGAAGAAGGCGAAGTGCACCCCGAAGCCCTCGTCGTCGTACGCCGCCGGCCCCGCCTCGGCGAGCAGCTGTGCCAGCCGCTCCTTGCCGTCCGCGGTCAGCCGGTAGACCACCTTGCCGCGCCGGCCGGTCAGGGCCGGTGCGGTCTTGGCCGGATCGGGCTCACCTTCGGTGATCCAGCCCCGCTCGCGCATCCGGCGCAGAGACGGGTACAGCGAGCCGTAGGAGAACGCGCGGAACGCGCCCAGCACGGCCTTGAGCCGAGTTCTCAGCTCGTAGCCGTGCATGGGGGCCTCGTTCAGCAGGCCCAGCACGGCGAACTCCAGCATCTCTCGGTCGCCCCCCGTTCCGCTGCAGTCCTCTCACCGCGATGTATCGCGCCGATACATCAGCACGATAGGCCGCGGCGTCCCCGGCCGCAACGTGGACCGGCTGTGGTGGTCCGCCGCGCCCGACCTCCGCAGGCCTGGAGATCACTCGCATGGACGCTGCGCCCCGGCGCCCTCCGCGTAGGCTGTCCCGGTGCGAACGAGGCGACAGGTGGTGGACTACGCGCTCCAGCGGCGCGCAGTCCTCGCCGACCTCTACTCCGGTCGCAGTACGACCCTGGACGTCTGTGACGCCCATCCGTACCTGCTTCGGGCCGCTCGTTACCACGGGGATCCGACCGAACAGTCCTGTCCCGTGTGCCGCAAGGAACCGCTGACCAACGTCCACTACGTGTACGGCGACGAGCTGCGCGCGGCCAGCGGACAGGCCAAGTCGGTCACCGAGCTGCACCGGATGGGTATGGACCACCGCGAGTTCAAGGTCTACGTGGTCGAGGTGTGCCGATCCTGCGGATGGAATCATCTCGCCATGTCCTTCGTCCTCGGGCGCGACGGCCTCCCTGGTCAGGACGGTTCGGAGCGCCGTGAGGCCGCCCGGGAGTGAACCCACGCCTCGGATATCTGCGGGCCGCGTCGAACGAGATCGCGCGCCCGTGCGTCTGTTCGTGGGGGCTCACGACCGTGACCCTGCCGTCGAGCATCGGAGAGCTGCACAGGTGACGCACGACGACCGCCGTCCCGAGGACGACCGCTACCGCGACCCGTACGGGCGCGACGTGCCGGCGCCACGTCGGGCGCGGTACGACGAGCCGTCCCCCGGCCACGCCCGCCGGTACGACGAGCCGGACGCCCGGCCCGGCTCCGGCTACCTGGCCGGACCGAGCCGGCAGGGTTCCGGCGACCCCGGCCGCTACGGCGCCGACCGCGGTGGGCCTCCCCCGCAGCACGGCGCCGGTCCCGCCGGCCGCGGCGCCCCCCGGCACGGAGCCGACCGCGCCGCCCCGCGGCACGGGGCCGACCGCGGCGGCCCGCCGAGCCAGTACGGCGCGGGTCCCTCCGACCGCGACCGGCAGTACGGCAACCCGGCCGGTCCCCGGCCCGGTGCCGGCCCGGCCGGTCCTGATCCTCGTTACGCCCCGCCCGGTCGCGGCTACCCGGGTGGTCCCGAGCGCGGCCCTGGCGACGACGACTACGACGGCGACCGCGCCAGCGGTCTCTACGGCGGCGGCTACGGCGGCCGGCCCGGCTCGGCCGCGGCGGCCCGGCGCGCCCTGCAGGACAGCGACCCGCTGCTGGCCGGCCCGGGCGGGCCCGGCGGTCCCGGCGGCCCGGGCGGTCCCGGCGGCCGCGGCCCCGGTGGCCCGGGCGGCTCCGGCGACGGCCCGCGCAAGCGGCGCAGACCGCGGCTCCGCAAGGTCATGAAGATCGGCGGCCTCGCCGTCGCCGTCCTCATCCTGCTCGGCATCGCCACGGTCGGCCTGATCTACGTGCGCACCGACGTACCGGATCCGAACGCGCTGCCGACGAACCAGATCGCCACGATCTACTACGGCGACGGCAAGACCGTGCTGGCCAAGGTCGGCTCGCAGAACCGCAGCGACGTCAAGCTCAGCCAGGTCCCCGAGTCGGTGCGCTACTCGGTGCTGGCCGCGGAGAACCGCAGCTTCTACACCGACCCCGGCATCTCGCCGACCGGCATCACCCGCGCCGCGCTGAACAACGTCAAGGGCGGCGACCTGCAGGGCGGTTCCACGATCACCCAGCAGTACGTGAAGAACGCCTTCACCAACGGCGACCGGACCTTCTCCCGGAAGTTCAAGGAGCTGTTCGTCACCGTCAAGCTCGACAAGCAGTACTCGAAGGACCAGATCCTCGAGTGGTACCTGAACACGATCTACTTCGGCCGCGGCGCGTACGGGATCCAGGCCGCCGCGCAGACGTACTTCGGCAAGTCGGTGACCCGGCTCAGCGTGGCCGAGGGCGCCGTGCTCGCGTCCAGCATCCGCTCGCCCGCGCTCTACGACCCGCAGGTGCATCCGGACGCGGCCAAGGCCCGCTGGAAGTTCGTGCTCGACGGCATGGTCACGATGGGCAAGCTGACCGCCGCCGACGAGGCCAGGGCCAAGTACCCGGCGATCCGCAAGAAGACCACCAGCACCTCCGACGACGTGAAGAAGACCTGGGCCGGCCACATCGAGGACCAGGTCATGGACGAGCTCGACAACGCCGGCTTCAGTCAGGCCCGGCTCAACCAGGAGGGTCTGCGGGTCATCACCACGATCGACCCGAAGGCCCAGGCCGCCGCCGTCGGCGCGGTCAACGACAACTTCGCCGACCAGAAGTCGCCCGACCCGGCCAAGCAGCTGCGGTCGGCGCTGGTCGCGGTCGAGCCCTCGACGGGCAAGGTGCTGGCCTACTACGGCGGCTCGAACGGTCTCGGCCAGGACTACGCGCAGTCCTGGCGGCAGGCCGGCTCGGCCTTCAAGCCGTACGTGCTGGCGACGGCGCTGCAGCAGACGCTGGACCCGGAGACCCCGGACGACAAGAAGATCAGCGTCTTCAAGAGCTACGACGGGTCCTCGCCGCAGAAGTTCGCCGGCACCACGGTGGCCAACTCCGAAGGCGCCCAGTGCAGCCCGTGCTCGGTGATGGACGCGATGCGCCGCTCGATCAACACCGTGTTCTACAAGATGGGCATCGACGCCGGCCCGTCCAACGTCGCCGAGACCGCCCACAAGATGGGGATCCCGGTCAAGCGCACCGACAACGGCCAGCCGACCCTGCAGGAGAAGAACGGCAACACCGTGGCCGGCATCTCGATCGGCCAGTACGAGGTGCGCACGATCGACCAGGCCCAGGGCTTCGGCGTCTTCGCCACCGGCGGCACGCTGCACCCGGCCCACTTCGTCTCCAAGGTGGTCAACTCCGCCGGCCGGACCGTCTACTCGCACGACGACGAGGCCAAGCAGGTGATCGACTCCAAGGTCGCCAACGACGTGACGTACGCGATGAAGCCGGTCGCGGCGGCCTCGCTCGACCCGCTGGACAACCGGGACTCGGCCTCGAAGACCGGCACCCAGCAGTACCTGGACTCCGGCGGCAACTCCGACGCCTGGATGGTCGGCTTCACCCCGAAGGTGAGCACCGCGGTCTGGGTCGGCACCGACAAGCCGCAGGCGATGACCACGGTCCAGGGCAACCAGGTGTACGGGCGGACGCTGCCGGGCGCGACCTGGCAGGAGTTCATGAACCACTACCTCTCGGGCAGTCCCGGCGACGAGCTGACCGACCAGGTCGAGGTCAACCCGCAGCTGCACCCGTCCTCGACCTCGGCCGCGCCGCCGGCGACGAGCTCGCCGACCCCGAGGCCGACGAAGGCGAAGCGGAGCCCGAAGCCGACCCCGTCACCGACCCCCACCCCGACGCCGAGCTCGACCGAGCCGACGCCGACCCCGAGCGGCTCGGGTGAGCCGCAGCCGCCGGGCGCCCCGACCCCGACCCGCACCCGGCCCGGTCGGCCGTTCCCACCCGGCATCACCCCGTGAGCGTTCGCCCGTGACGTTGGAGCCGCCGCCGGCGCGGCCCGCGCCGGTGGTGCGCGGGCCGCTGGACCCGGCGGCGGACGGGCGGCGGCCGTTCCTGCCGTCCCGGGACGACCCGGTGGTCCGGGTGGCCAGCGGCGCGATCGGCGGTCCCTGGGGGCGGCACGGCGCGCTCGGGCTGCACCGGTTCTGGACCCCGCTGCGGGTGCTGCTCGCGCTGACGCTGCTCACGCTCGCGTTCGCCTGGCTGCAGAAGTCCCCCTGCCAGGACGGGGCCTGGACCGAGGGCAAGCAGTACACGCACCTCTGCTACTCCGACGTGATCCCGCTCTACTTCACCGAGCACCTCAACGACGGCGCCGTCCCGTACGTGGACCAGGCGGTCGAGTACCCGGTGCTGACCGGCGCGTTCATGGGTGTCTCGGCGGCGCTGGCGAGGACGCTGCCGTTCGACGTGCCGGCGGTGGAGGCGTACTTCAACGCCACCGCGCTGCTGCTGTCGCTGTGCATGCTGGTGGTCACCTGGAGCACGTTCCGGCTGGCCGGGCGGCGGCGCTGGGACGCGGCCATCGTGGCGTTGTCGCCGCTGGTGATCGTGCACGCGTTCACCAACTGGGACCTGTTCGCGGTCGCGCTGGCCGGCGCCGGGCTGGTGGCCTGGCAGGGCCGGCGGGCCGGGCTGGCCGGCGTGCTGCTCGGGCTCGGCACCGCGGCCAAGCTCTACCCGGCGCTGTTCTTCATCCCGCTGCTCGCGCTGTGCTGGCGGTCCCGGCAGCTGCCCGCGTTCGGCAAGGCCGTGCTCGGCGCGGTGATCGCCTGGTCGGTGGTGAACCTGCCGATCGCGGGGCTCTATCCGGACTCGTGGTTGCGGTTCCTGAAGCTCAACCGGGAGCGCCCGGCCGACTTCGACTCGCTCTGGTACGGCTTCACCCAGGTCGTCGGCAACAAGAACCCGGCCCCGCAGGTCAACGGCATCGCCGGGGTGACGGTCGTGCTCGCGATGGCGGCGGTCATCGTGTTCGCGCTGAAGGCGCCGCGCCGGCCCCGGCTGCCGCAGCTGCTGTTCCTCGTGGTGGCCGCGTTCCTGCTGACGAACAAGGTCTGGAGCCCGCAGTACTCGCTCTGGCTGCTGCCGCTGGCCGTGCTGGCCCGGCCGTCCTGGCGGGCGCTGCTGGCCTGGCAGGTGACCGAGTGCCTGGTCTGGATCCCGCGGCTGCTCTGGTTCCTCGGCACCGGGTCCAAGGGCGTCGACTACGCCTGGTTCTTCGGCGCGGTGCTGCTGCGGGACGCGGCCGTGCTGGCGCTGGCCGGGCTGGTGATCCGGGACGTGCTGCGGCCGGCGGAGGACATCGTGCGGCGGCCGGAGCGGCCCGGCGGCGCGGTCGACGACGACCCGGCCGGCGGCGTGCTGGACTGGGCCGAGGACCGGGGCCCGCTGGTCTCGGCCGCGGCCCGCCGGCGGGACGCGCTGGAGGGTCCCGACCTGATCGACGGCGACGACAGCAGGAACACCACGTAGAGCAGGGCCAGCAGCACGGCCTTGCCCCAGACCCCGAGCACCGCGGCCTGCTTGGCCAGCCCGTAGTCGCCGCCCCGGGTGATGTCGTAGTACCAGCGGAACAGCCCGACGTAGAGCAGCACGTCGAGGACCAGGTAGCTCGCCCACCAGCCCCAGCGCACCCGCAGCAGCACGAAGAACGGCAGCAGCCAGAGCACGTACTGCGGCGAGTAGACCTTGTTGAACAGCAGGAACGAGCACAGCATCGCCGCGCTGACCTGCAGCCAGGGGTAGCCGCCGGTGCGCCGGCCCAGCACCCAGCCGGCGACGACCGCGACCAGCCAGGACACCGCGATCAGCCCGGTGCTCCAGCGGTCCACTGTGGACGGTGACAGGTCCGGCAGGCCCCAGAACCAGATCGAGTTCGTGGTGAGGTCGGCGACCCGCCTGGCCTGGAACGCGTACGTCGCCCACCAGCCGTCCGGGTTGGCCAGCAGGAACGGCAGGTTGATCAGCAGCCACACCCCGGCGGTGGCGCCGGCCACCTTGGCCGCGCCGCGGGTGTCGCGGACGTAGACCCGCTCCAGCAGCAGCGGCACCGCGAAGAAGCCGGGGTAGATCTTGGTCGCCGCGCCCAGCCCGAGCAGCGCGGCGGCCAGCCCGGGCCGGCCCCGGGACCAGGCCAGCACCGCGCCGACCACGCAGGCGGTGGCGAGGAAGTCCCAGTTGTGCACGCTGTACAGGACCAGCGCCGGGGCCGCGGCCCAGATGAACGCCCGCCGGCCGGACAGCCGGGCCAGCATCCCCGCCGTCAGCAGCCCGAACGGTGCCAGCAGGATCGCGGTCGCCCGCAGGTAGTCCGCGTCGTTGGAGGCGAACAGCCCGGCGAACCACATGAACACGCCGGTGACGATCGGATACTCGACCGCGCCGCCGACCAGGTTGCCCTGCGGCTGGTTCGGATCCGGCACCAGCTTCCCCTGCAGGTACGGGAAGGTGTGCTCGCGCACGCCCCGGCCGACCCAGAGCTGCTGGACGTCGGAGTAGCAGAGCCTGTCGTACTTGTGCAGGCCGAGGTTCTGCGAGATGCCGAACTGGTCGAAGACCGGCCCGGTGCAGGGCGTCTTGCCGAGGTAGCCCAGCAGGATGCCGAGGCCGGTCGTGCCCAGGACCAGGAGCAGCACCAGATCCGGCCGCCGCCGGACCGGCTGGGTCCACTCGTCGAACAGGCCGCCGGGCACAAGCGCCGGGCGGCCGGTTCTCCTTGCTCCCCGCTCGCGCTGCGAGCCCGCGCGCCCGCTCACGGGCTCACCCCTTCAGCCGCTCCCGCAGGAACGCGATGTCCGCGCCCTGCCCCTCGGCCAGGCCGGGCGTCTCCACCAGCACCGGAGCACCGGCGGCGGCGCAGACCGCGACCACCGCATCCGGGTCGATGTGCCCGTCGGTGAGGTTCGCGTGCCGATCGGCGCCGGAGTCGAACGTGTCCCGGGAGCCGTTCGCGTGCACCAGGTCGATCCGGCCGGTGATCGCCTTGACCTTGTCCACCAGGTCGACGAGCTCCTCGCCGCCCGCGTGCGCGTGGCAGGTGTCGAGGCAGAAGCCGGGCTCGAACTCGCCGACCGCGTCCCAGAGCCGGGCGATCCGCTCCAGCCGGCGGGCCATCGCGTTGTCCCCGCCGGCGGTGTTCTCGATGAGGATCGGCAGGTCGAACTTCGCCCGCTCGAACACCTTGCGCCAGTTGTCGAAGCCGACCTGCGGGTCGTCGCCGTCGTTCAGGTGGCCGCCGTGCACGATCAGGCCCTTGGCGCCGAGCGCGGCCGCGGCCTCCGCGTGCTGGTCGAGGATCTTCCGGCTCGGGATGCGGATCTTGTTGTTCCTGGTCGCCACGTTCACCAGGTACGGCGCGTGCACGTAGAGCCCGATGCCGGCGTCCTTGAGCGGGTCGGTGTCGGTGCTGCGGTCCGGCGGCTTCTTCCAGCCCTGCGGGTCGCCCAGGAAGATCTGGACGATCTGTGCATCGCGGGCGCGGGCCTCCGCGAGCGGCTCGCCTTCGTGCAGATGGGCACCGATCACGACCATGCGCGGAAGCCTACGGCGGGGATCCGACAGTTCGCCGGTCGCGTCATGCACCGCGGGCCGCGCCGTCCCCTCTGAAGCTCCGTCCCGGCCCGCGCGGTCTGCCGGACCCCGACCCGGCTTCTCCCCCGTCGCGGGCCGGGACGGAGCCCCCTCACCCGGACCACGACCCGCCCCACGGGGGAGGGTCGGGTCAGGTCCCCGCCGGGACGGAGCCCACTGCCGATGGTGCGGGCGTCGCTCTCTGCCGGAGCTTTCGGCGTCCGGGTCCCGGATGGCGTACCCTCGTGCGGTCCGGCACCCCGGGTGCCGGCATCCCTCCTGCCGCGGAAAGTCCGCGGCCGCTGAGTCCACAGGAGGCTTCTGACTCGTGCGTCACTACGAGCTCATGATCATCCTCAATCCTGATCTCGAGGAGCGGACCGTCTCGCCGCTGCTGGAGAACTACCTCAACGTCGTGCGCACCGCCGGCGGCTCCGTCGAGAAGGTCGACGTCTGGGGCCGCCGCCGCCTGTCGTACGAGATCCTGAAGAAGGTCGAGGGCATCTACGCCGTCGTCGACCTGACGTCCGAGCCGGCCGCCATTCAGGAGCTGGACCGCCAGCTCAACCTGAACGACGAGGTGCTGCGCACCAAGGTGCTGCGGCCCGAGCTCCGATAGCCGACCCGTGACCGTCTTCCCCAGACCCTGACGACGGAGGACAGATGGCAGGCGACACGATCCTGACCGTGGTCGGCAACCTCACCGCCGACCCGGAGCTGCGCTTCACCCCGAGCGGGGCCGCGGTGGCGAACTTCACCGTGGCCAGCACCCCGCGCGTGATGGACCGGCAGACCAACGAGTGGAAAGACGGCGAAGCGCTGTTCATGCGCTGCAACGTCTGGCGCCAGGCGGCCGAGAACGTCGCCGAGACGCTCACCCGCGGAGCCCGGGTCATCGTGACCGGCCGGCTCAAGCAGCGGTCGTACGAGACCAAGGAAGGCGAGAAGCGCACCGTGGTGGAGCTGGAGGTCGACGAGATCGGCCCCTCCCTGCGGTACGCGACGGCCAAGGTCAACAAGGTCTCCCGCGGCAGCGGTGGCGGGGACTTCGGCGGCGGTGGCGGCAACTTCGGCGGCGGTGGCGGCAACTTCGGCGGCGGCGGCGGTGGCGGCGGTGGCGGTGGTAACCGCGGGGGCGGCGGCAACGACGACCCCTGGGGCTCCGCGGCACCGGCCGGTGCCGGCACCGGCGGCGGCGGCGGTTCGTCGTACGACGAGCCCCCCTTCTAGAACTTCTTCCTCGAACCACCTATGACGGAGCACTGAGACATGGCGAAGGCGCCACTGCGCAAGCCCAAGAAGAAGGTCTGCGCGTTCTGCAAGGACAAGACCACGTACATCGACTACAAGGACACCGCGCTGCTGCGGAAGTTCATCTCCGACCGGGGCAAGATCCGCGCCCGTCGGGTGACCGGCAACTGCAGCCAGCACCAGCGGGACGTCGCGGTCGCGGTCAAGAACAGCCGCGAGATGGCGCTGCTGCCGTACACGAGCACGGCGCGCTAGGGGGCCGGGATGAAGCTCATCATCACCCAGGAGGTCGCCGGGCTCGGCTCGCCCGGTGACATCGTCGAGGTCAAGGACGGCTACGGCCGCAACTTCCTGGTCCCGCGCGGGTACGCGATCGCGTGGACCAAGGGCGGCGAGAAGCAGGTCGCGACGATCAAGCGGGCCCGCGACTCGCGCACGGTCCGCGACCTCGGGCACGCGCAGGAGATCAAGCGCGAGCTGGAGAAGCTGTCCGTGCGGCTGCCGGCCCGGGCCGGTTCCGGCGGCCGGCTGTTCGGCTCGGTCACCGCGGCCGACGTGGTCAGCGCGGTGACGAAGGCGGGCGGTCCGCAGCTGGACCGCCGCCGGCTGCAGCTGGCCGGGGGCATCAAGGCGCTCGGCAAGCACCAGGTGCCGGTCGTGCTGCACCCGGAGGTCACCGCGACGATCCCGCTCGAGGTCGTCGAGGGCTGACGTACGCATCGTGAAGGCCCGGTCCCTGACGGGACCGGGCCTTCACGCTGTCCGGGCCGGGTCGTCGCGCCGGCCTCCAGCCGGGCGCGCCCCTGGCCGGGCGGCCCTTCCGGCCGGGCCCTTCGGCCGGGCGGGGCCTTCCGGCTCGCGCGGGGCTTCCGGCTCGCGCGGGGCCCTTCGGCCGGGCGCGCCTCCCGGCCGGGCGGGCCCTCCGGCTCGCGCGGGCCCTCCGGCTCGCGCGACCGCGGTCCGGGCGCGGGTCAGTGGTAGGGCTTGTGGGGGATGGCGGCATCGTTGAGCTGCTGGTCCATGTCCACCCAGATCGCGCCGTCCTCGATCTTGCAGGCGTACACCGGGATCGGCGCGACCGCCGGCACCCCGCGCGGCTCGCCCGTACGCAGGTCGAAGCAGGAGTTGTGGGCCGGGCAGATGAGGGTGTCGTCCTCCTGCAGGTAGCCCTCGTTGAGCGGCTGCTGCTGGTGCGTGCAGGTGTTGTGGACGGCGACCGCCTCGTCCTCGTACAGGCGGACGACGCAGACCGGTTCCGTCAGCTGGACGAGCATCATGTCGCCCTCCTCCAGCTGGTCCAGGTCAGCTACTGCTTCCCACGCCATCTGCCCCTCCTCTGGTCTTGGCCGTCCTGGGTCGAGGCTGGGAGCCCCGGACCTCGACCCATCCGTTGCGCACCCGCGCCGGCAGTACGGGCTGGGGGTGGTGGGCCGGCCCGCGCACGATGTGCCCGTCCCGCAGGTCGAACACGGACTCGTGCAGCGCGCAGGTGACCAGGCAGCCGGCGACGGAACCGCGGCTGAGCAGGGCGCCGGCGTGGCTGCAGAGGTCGTCCAGGGCGTACACGTCCGGGCCGGTGCGGTGCAGCAGGATCTTGCGGCCCTCGACCTCGACCCCGGTGGTGGCGCCGTCGGGGAGCTCCGCGTCGGCGATGGCGCGGACCCAGCGGTTCGGCCCCGCAGTGGCCGCGACCCGGTTGACCATGATCGCGCGGCCCTGGACGAGATGCCCACCCACGAAGCCGGCCGCCGCGGTCGCGCCCATGCTGGTCAGCCCGAGCACCTGGGCCGGCCGCCGCCGCCCGGCCAGCCGCGCGGCCAGCGAGGCCGCCTGCAGCGCGACCCCGGCCACGTTGAGCAGCCCGTGGAAGAGCCCGACCCGGCGGTCCTCGCCGTCGCTGACCGACCAGTCCGTGACCCCGGTGGCGACCGTGCCGACCGCGGCGGCGAGCCCGGCGGCGCTCAGCGTCGCGGCCGGGTCCAGCCGGGCGCCCGGGGCCCGGACGTCCTGGCCGAGCAGGTCGAGCACGACCGCGCCGGACCAGAAGCCGATCGGCAGGTCGCTGAGCGCGGTGTGCACGGAGTGCCCGGCCCAGCGGCCGCCGTGCATCAGCTCGACGGCGACGTTCCCGCGGTGCCGGTCGTAGAGCGGGAGGACCGCGCCGGCGACGCGCTCATCGAGCGTGCGCAGCCAGGGCCAGCGGCCGACCGCCGTGAACAGCTCCTGATGCCAGGTCGTGAGCCGCGACGGGCGCTCCGTACCCGACATCGAAGCCTCGCTCCCTGCCGCCGCATCGCAACCAACGCACGTTCTCACGACGACCGGAGATCAACCGTCTCATCGTGCGACGCCTCCCGCTCAGCGGATGGTGGCGAGGTGGTCGGCGAAGCTGCGGGTGCCGGAGCGGAACTCGCCGGCCGGGATCAGCGCGCGGACGCCATCGTCCGGCCGCTCTCGCCGAACGGCCCGGAACGGAAGCACGAACCGGCGCCGGCTCTGGCGCCGCAGCACCTGCCGGGCCATGTCGAGGACCTGCAGGTCCTCCGGGCCGGCGAGCTCGGTCGCGTACCCCGGCCGGGCCGGCCTCGAGGCGTGCTCCTACCGGCGCGGGGCGGGATACCTCAGCGGACGACCATCTCAGCGGACGACCATCTCAGCGGACGACCACCTCAGGGGACGACCACCTCAGGGGACGACCACCTCAGGGGACGACGCGGAAGTGGGTGGTGAGGTGGCCGTCCTGCAGGACGTGCAGGGCGACGGCGGGCGGGAGCTCGTAGTCGAGGTCGCCGGCGCGTTCGGCCGGGAGCCGGAGGGTCGACACGACACCGGGCGCGACCAGGCAGGGACGGCCGGCGAAGGTGGTCGCGGCGGCGGTGTGGGCGTGCCCGGTGAGGACCGCGATCACCTGCGGGTGCCGGTCCAGCACGGCGGCCAGCCCGGCCGGCTCGGTGAGCAGGATCTCGTCGATCATCGGCTGCCGCATCGGGGCCGGCGGGTGGTGGAAGCAGACCAGCGCCGGGCCGCCGCCGGCCAGGGTCGCGTCCAGCCACGCCAGCGTCGGTTCGTCCAGGCGCCCGTCGGGCCGCCCGGGCCGGGACGAGTCGCACATCGCGACGAGCACGCCGCCCACGTCGTGGGCCTCGTTCACCGCACCCCCGCGCGGCGGCCGCCCCAGCAGCACCGACTCGTACGGCTCCCGCACGTCGTGGTTGCCCGGGCAGGTGAGCACCCGGTGCGGTGAGGCGAGCAGCTCGGCCGCCTCCTCGTACTCGGCCGGGCGGCCGTGGTCGGCGAGGTCGCCGCTGACCAGGACCGCGGCCACCCCGGTCAGCCGGTTCACGTACGCCATCACCCGAGCGGCCCGCTGTCGCCGCCGCGGGCTGCCGTCCAGGTGCAGGTCACTGACCTGGACCAGCAGCATCAGCCGGCCATGTCCACGAACCGGGAGTAGTGCCCCTGGAAGGCGACGGTCACCGTGCTGGTCGGGCCGTTGCGGTGCTTGGCCAGGATCAGGTCGGCCTCGCCCGCGCGCGGTGACTCCCGCTCGTACGCGTCCTCGCGGTGCAGCAGGACGACCATGTCCGCGTCCTGCTCCAGGGAGCCCGACTCACGCAGATCCGAGAGCATCGGCTTCTTGTCGGTCCGCTGCTCCGGGCCACGGTTGAGCTGGCTGAGCGCGACCACCGGCACGTCCAGCTCCTTGGCCAGCAGCTTCAGCGACCGGGAGAACTCCGAGACCTCGACCTGACGGGACTCGACGCGCTTGCCGCTGGTCATCAGCTGCAGGTAGTCGATGATGATCAGCCGCAGGCCGTGCCGCTGCTTCAGCCGGCGGGCCTTGGCCCGGATCTCCATCATGGTCAGGTTGGGCGAGTCGTCGATGTAGAGCGGGGCGTCGGCGACCTCGCCCATCCGGCGGGCCAGCCGGGCCCAGTCGTCGTCGCTCATGTTGCCCGAGCGCATGTGCCCGAGCGCGACCTTGGCCTCGGCCGACAGCAACCGCATGGTGATCTCGGACTTGCTCATCTCCAGCGAGAAGATCGCCGACGTCAACCCGTTCTTGATCGAACACGACCGCGCAAAATCCAACGCCAGCGTCGACTTACCGATCGCCGGGCGCGCGGCGATGATGATCATCTGACCGGGGTGCAGGCCGTTGGTGATCTGGTCGAGCTCGGAGAAGCCGGTCGGGACGCCGATGCCCGCGCCGCCCCGCGAGGAGATCGCGTCGATCTCGTCCATCGTGCCCTGCAGCAGCTGCTCCAGCCGGACGTAGTCCTCGCTGGTCCGCCGGTCGGTCACGTCGTAGATCTCGGCCTGGGCCCGGTCGACGACCTCGTCGACGTCGCCGCCCTGGCCGCCGGCCGCGCCGTACCCGAGCTGGACGATGCGGGTGCCGGCCTCGACCAGCCGGCGCAGGGTGGACCGCTCGGCCACGATCTCCGCGTAGAACCCGGCGTTGGCGGCGGTCGGCACCGAGGAGATCAGCGTGTGCAGATACGGACTCCCGCCGACGCGCATGAGCTGGCCGGAGCGGGTCAGCTCGGCCGACACGGTCACCGGGTCGGCGGGCTCGCCGCGGCCGTAGAGGTCGAGGATCGTGTCGTAGACGATCTGGTGGGCCGGGCGGTAGAAGTCGTTGCCGCGCACGACCTCGACCACGTCGGCGATGGCGTCCTTGGACAGCAGCATGCCGCCGAGCACGGACTGCTCCGCCTGCAGGTCCTGCGGCGGCTGCCGGTCGAAGTCGGGCTGCTGTTGCTGCTGCGGTGGCCGGCTCACCCCGATGTCGTCCGTGACCGCCACCTGCGCCCGCCCTTCCCCGCACTCGAACTTGTGTTCGAATCATAGCGCCTGGGTCCACAGACTAGGGCTGCTCGTCCGGACCGTTCGACCGTGCTTGTGGATCACCCTGTGGGCAACCGGTGGACAACCCCGCTCACCCTCGGGACGGTCCTGGGGACAGCCTGTGGGTATCCACCACCCGACCCACAACCACGCCCCTGACCTGCACCGCCCTACCCACACCCTGTGGACGAAAGAAAGTCGGTGCCGGTGAGCGGTAAGAAGGTGGGGTGGAGGGGATCGAGATCGTGCGGTGGCAGTTCGGGTTGGCGTGGTCGCTGGCGGAGGTACGGCTGGCCGGGTTGAGCGACGCGGAGTGCGCGTGGGAGCCGGCGCCGGGGGCGTGGACCGTGCGGGCCGGGGCCGACGGGGTCTGGCGGCCGGACTGGGTCGAGCCCGAGCCGGAGCCGCCGCCGGCCACCACGATCGGCTGGCTGAGCTGGCACCTGACCTGGTGGTGGACGACGCTGCTGGCGCACACGGGCGGGGAGCCGGCGCCGGCTCGCGAGGACGTGGCCTGGCCCGGCGACGCCGAACGGACCGTGGCCGGGCTGACCGACCTGCGCGAGCGCTGGACCGCGGTGCTCGGCACGGCCGACCCGGACCGGCCGATCGGCTGGCCCTGGCCGCGACCGCGCCCGTTCGCGATCGCGGCGGCCTGGGCCAACCAGGAGCTGATGAAGAACGTCGCCGAGATCGGGCAGCTGCGCGACCTCTACGGCGCGCTCAACCCCGCACCCGGTCGGTGAGCGAGGTCAGCAGCGCCGCCGCCTCCTGGGCCCCGTCCACGGTCACCACGAACCGGCGCCCGTCGCCGCGGGTCACCTGCAGCGCGTCGCCGCTGTGGAAGACGACCCCGGGCCGGCCGCGGCGGCCGATCCGCCAGCCCCAGCCGCCGTAGTCGCCCAGCGCCGACACCTGGATCACGTCGACCGCGGCGATCTCGTCCAGCGGGATCGTCACCGCCGGGAACCCCAACGGGGCCCGTACGGTCAGGCCGCGCCGGTCCACCCAGACCCGGGCGGCCAGCGACGAGCCCACGACGAGCCCGGCCAGCGCGACCACCACCAGGAAGGCCGGCGCGATCCCGAGCGCCGCCATGACCACCAGCGGCACCAGCGCCAGCATCGGGATCGCGACCACCACCGGCGGCGCGCCCGACCAGGCCGACCAGACCACCCGCTCGTCCGGGGCCAGCGGGAGCCGCGGACCGTCGACCCGGGCCGCGACCGGAGCCACTGCCGGCGCGCCCGGCACGGCCAGCGCCGCGGCCGCCCCGAGCAGCACGCCGACCAGCAGCGCGAACACCAGCACCAGCCCGATCCCGGGCGCGTCGGCCGCGTCGGCGAGCCCGCGCTGCCGCCAGAGCGAGCCGAGCATGGCCGCGGTCACGAACACCGACGTGCCGGTCGACAGCCCGGCCGCGCCCCGCAGGGCGATCGGCTCGCGGCGGCCGTACCACCCGCCGAGCGTGCCCAGGAGCAGGCCGGCCACCGGTCCGATCAGCACCGGCACCACCGCCCGGGACCGGGCCGTGAACCCGTCCGGGCTCGAGGTCGACCAGTGCGTCGCCACCGGGTCCGGCAGGTCCCCGCGGATCGCCAGGAACAGCAGCACGCCCAGCACCCCGACCAGCACGGGCGCCCCGACAATGATCAAGGCCGTACGCCTCATGACATCTCCTCCCGCACCATCGCCGCCGCCTCGGCCGCCGACAGGCCGGCCCGGCGCGCCTCGACGATGAACGCCCGCAGCGCCGCGGCCGGCCCGGCGATCCGCGGCGCGGCGTCGGTGACCACCGCACCGCGTCCGCGGCGCAGCTCCACCACGCCCTCGTCGCGCAACTCCTGATAGCCGCGCAGCACCGTGTGCAGGTTGACCCCGAGCGCCGCGGCCAGCTCGCGGGCACCGGGGAGCCGCTCGCCCGGCCGGACCCGGCCGGCCGCGACCTCGCGCCGCACCGCACCGGCGATCTGGGCGTAGATCGGATCCGGCGACGCCGGGTCCACTCGTACCAGCACGTCTTCACCATATTGTTCTAGAGCTTCTATGACAAGTCGCAGGCTCCGTCACGGCTCGCGCTAGCATTCGTCCCAGCGGAAGCGCGTGCTTCCCGGTCCGACCCGCGGGAGACGGGACGGCGCGCGGCCGGACGAGGGAGAGGGCGACCTGAGCAGGAGAACGTGCTGGCAGGTGGCGTGGTGAGCCTCCTGCCCGTGATGGGCACGGCCGCGCCGACCGAGAGCCTGCGCGTGCTGCTGGTCGAGGACGATGACGGCGACGCCTTCCTGGTGCAGGAGCTCCTGGCCGAGGCCGTCAGCCCGGTTGAGCTGCTGCGGGCCCGGACGCTGGCCGAGGCGGAGGCCGCGGTCGGCCGGGTCGACTGCGTGCTGCTCGATCTCGGCCTGCCGGATGCCTCCGGCCTGGAAGGCCTGCGCCGGCTGACCGCGCACGCCGACGGCGTCGCCCTGCTGGTGCTCACCGGCCTCGCCGACGAGCAGCGCGGAGCCGAGGCGGTCGCCGCCGGCGCCCAGGACTACCTGGTCAAGGGGCAGGTCGACGGCCAGCTGCTGACCCGCGCGATCCGGTACGCGATCGGCCGGTCCCGGATCGAGGCCACCGAACGCGCGCTGCACGAGCAGCAGCTGCACGCCGAGGAGAACACCCGGCTGGAGCGCGGCCTGCTGCCGAGCCCGCTCATCGCCGGCGCCGGGGTCATGTTCGCGGCCCGCTACCAGGCCGGCGGCCGCCGGCTGCTGCTCGGCGGCGACTTCTACGACGCGGTCCGCGACCCCGACGGCACCCTGCACGTGATGATCGGTGACGTCAGCGGGCACGGGCCGGACGAGGCCGCGCTGGGAGTCCGGCTCCGGATCGCCTGGCGCGCGCTGGTGCTCGCGGCCCGGCCGGCGGACGAGATCCTGGCGACCCTGCAGCAGGTGCTCGTGCACGAGCGGCACCGCGAGCACATCTTCGCGACCGTCTGCGCGCTCACCATCTCCGCGGACCGCCGTACGGCCCGGATCCATCTGGTCGGTCACCCGGCCCCGCTGCTGATCGGCCGGACCGTGCGGCTGCTGGCCGAGGTCGGGGTGATCCCGCCGCTCGGGGTGGTGACCCGGACGTCCTGGCCGTCGACCGAGGTCGAGCTGCCGCCGGACTGGGCCCTGCTGCTGCACACCGACGGGCTCATCGACGGCCGGGTCGGGCTCGGCCCGGAACGGCTGGACGGCGAGGGCCTGGTCGAGCTGGTGCAGCGCCAGGTCCAGGACCGGCCGGACTGGCGGGCGACGCCGGAGCCGTTCCTCGACACCGTGATCCAGCAGGCCGAGCGGCTCAACGGCGGCGACCTGGTCGACGACGTGGCCGTCGTGCTGGTCGGCGCGCTGCCGGTGCCGGAGCCCGCCGATGACTGACCTGGCCGAGCGCACCGAGCAGCCCGCCGCCGTCGACCGGCTGCGCCTGAAGCCGGTCCGCGGCCCGCAGCAGGGCTGGTCGCTGCGCCGCTCGCTGACCGTGCTGGCCGCGGTGGCGACCGTGGTGGCGCTGGTGATGGTCGGGGCCGGCGCGGTCGCGCTGGCCACCCTGTCCGACGCCCGGCACCGGGTGGTGGACGTCATCGACCCGGCCTTCCGGGAGGCCGAGCAGCTGCAGCTCGCGCTGGTCGACCAGGAGACCGGCATCCGCGGCTACGCGCTGGCCAAGGACGACGCCTACCTCCGGCCCTGGACCGACGGCGGCAACAACGAGATCGCCGCCGTCCGGGCGCTGGCGGCGGTCGCCGACGACCCCGACCTGGCGTTCCGATCCGACCTGAACGCGGTCGAGGCCGCCTCCGCCGCCTGGAAGCAGCAGTACGCGAACCCGATCATCACCGCGGTCAGGACCGGCGCGTCCACCGACAACCTGACCCCGCAGCTCGGCAAGCGGCTCTTCGACGCGATCCGGGGCAGCGTGTTCGCGTTGCAGCGCGATCTGGATCGGGCGTCGGCGGACGCCAAGAGCGACCTCGACGACGCCGCGAGCCGGCTGCAGATCGTGGGTGTCCTGCTCGCGATCGGGCTGGTCGCGCTGTTGCTCGTGCTCGCGGTCGGGTTGCGCCGGGTGGTCGAGGGGCCGCTGTCGGCGCTGGCCGGGGACGTCCGCCGGGTCGCCGACGGCGACTTCGACGCCGAGGTCCGGGGCACCGGCCCGCGCGAGATGGTCGAGCTGGGCGCGGACGTGGACGCGATGCGCCAGCAGATCGTGTCGGAGCTGGCCGCCGTCCGGGAGGCGACTGACAAGCTCAACCGCCAGACCCAGGACCTGGAGCGGTCCAACACCGAGCTGGAGCAGTTCGCGTACGTCGCCTCGCACGACCTGCAGGAGCCGCTGCGCAAGGTGGCCAGCTTCACCCAGCTGCTGGAGCGCCGCTACAAGGGGCAGCTGGACGAGCGGGCCGACCAGTACATCGCGTTCGCGGTCGACGGGGCCAAGCGGATGCAGGTCCTCATCAACGACCTGCTCTCGTTCTCCCGGGTCGGCCGGCTCGCTCGCGAGCACGTCGAGGTCGGCGCCGACGAGCTGGTCGCGCAGGCGCTGGCCAACCTGTCGGTGGCGATCGAGGAGAGCGGCGCGACCGTCACCGCCCCGCCGGACCTGGCTCGGGCCCGGGTGCTCGTCGACCAGTCGCTGGTCGTCGGCGTCTTCCAGAACCTCATCGGCAACGCGATCAAGTTCCGCGGCGACGCGCCGCCGGAGGTCGCGATCGGGCTCGGCGACGACGGCGAGCTCTGGGAGTTCTCGATCGCGGACAACGGCATCGGCATCGAGGCCGAGTACGCCGAGCGGATCTTCGTGATCTTCCAGCGGCTGCACCCGAAGGACGCCTATCCCGGCACCGGCATCGGCCTGGCCATGTGCCGCAAGATCGTCGAGTACTCCGGCGGCCGGATCTGGCTGGACACCTCGGTACCGGCCGGGACGACCTTCCACTTCACCCTGCCGAAACTGACACCCACACCTGCGGAGCAGACGTGATGACCGAGATCTCCAGGGACCCCACGGCAGCCCTGCCGGAGGTCATCGACGTGCTGCTGGTCGAGGACGACCCGGGCGACGTGCTCATGACGCGGGAGGCGTTCGAGGAGCACAAGCTGCGCAACACGCTGCACGTCGTGACCGACGGGGTCCAGGCGGTGGCGTTCCTGCGCCGCCAGGGCGAGTTCGCCGACGCGCCCCGGCCCGGGCTGATCCTGCTCGACCTCAACCTGCCCAAGAAGGACGGGCGGGAGGTGCTGCGCGAGATCAAGGCGGACGAGGAGCTGCGCTCGATCCCGGTCGTCGTGCTCACGACCTCGGAGGCCGAGGAGGACGTGCTGCGCTCGTACGACCTGCACGCCAACGCGTACGTGACCAAGCCGGTCGATTTCGAGCGGTTCATCCGCGTGGTCCAGCAGATCGACGACTTCTTCGTCACGGTCGTCAAGCTCCCGCGCTAGACACCACCGCCCCGGGCCGTGGCGGCGCCGGGGGGTCGGGGGTTGAGAGACCTAGGGGGTCTCGGAGGTCAGGGGGGAGTTGCCCGGGGCCTGGGTCGGGGCCGGCTGGGTCGCCGACGGGACCGGCGTGGTCGCGGCCGGGACCGGCGCGGTCGAGGTCGCCGACGGCGCCGACGTCGGGCTGCTGGTCGGGCTCTGCGTCGCCGAGGAGCCCGGGTCCCCGGTGGGCGTCGCGGACGGCGTCGGCGACGGCGTGGTCCCGGACGAACCGGAGTCGCCGCCGGTGGCCCGGCCGAGCGTCGTCCCCCCGCCGGTCTCCTTGCCGACCAGCCCGGCCAGCGGCTTGCCGGCCGCCGACTCGATCCCGGTGATGAGCACCAGTGCGACCGCGAACGCGATCGCCGCCCCGGCCCCGAGCACGACCCAGCGCGGGCGCACCGGCCGGCGCGGTGTGCCGCCGGTGCTGTCCGGTGTCGCCGCGGCCGCCTCCGCCGGGGTCGCCCCCGACAGCACGGCCGCATCGGGCGCCCCGAACAGCTGCGTCCCGTACGGATCGATGTCGGATTCGCTCTCGACGGGCCGGGTGTCGGTGGGCCGTGGCATCCGCTGGATCTGGGTGTCACGCAGCCGCGCGGTCGTCTGGCGGAGCCGGTCCGCACTGCGGCCCGCGGAGGATCGCAGCACGGACGTGCTCACCGTCCCGACCACGCTGGCCAGCGCGGCGCCGGTCAGCGTGCCCGCCGTCCCGAGGTAGGACGAGGCGAACGCGGTGATCACCGCAGCGCCCGCACCGACCCCGACCTCGAGCGGTCTGAGCTCTTTCTTCTTCGTCGTGGTGTCGTTACTCATCGCCTCTGGTGCACGCATGGGAGCGCACCGGTGTTCCCGACGGTCGCTGTGAGTACTCGCACAGACCCGTCGAGCGGCGTGTTACCTGGACTTCCGCTTCGCGATCCGGCGTGCGGTGTGACGAAGCTGTACGACCCGAGCGATCCCGATCAGCGCCACCAGCAGCGCCCCGAGCACCGCGGCCAGCAGCAGCGCGACGCCGAGCGGCAGGCTCGGGTTGGCCCCGAAGATGTTGATCTTGACTCTGCTGCCGTTCTGCAGAATGAAGATCAACAGCAGCAGCAGCACGACGACGGCCGCGATCGAGGCGACCCAGATCCCGCTGACCCGGGTCCGCTGCGGCACCTTCTCCGGCGCGACGGTCGCGGGCTCCTCCCGGTACGGCTCCCCGGCCGGCGCGCCGTCGTAGCCGTCCGGCCCGGCGTAAGGATCGGCGGGCGGGGTCGTCCCGGGACGGTCGTCCTCCGGGCGGGCGTACGAGGGGCCGGTCATGGTGTGTCACTACCCGCGCCCGGGCGGGCTGATGCGACCTGCTCAGAGGTACTGGCGGGCGGCGTCCAGGGCGGCGGCGAGGTAGCTGGCGCCGAACAGGACGGCGTGCACCAGCAGCGGATGGACCTGGTGCAGCCGGCGCCGGTCCTGCCAGCCGGCCGCCGGCGGGTCGGCCTCGGCGTACGCGGCCAGCAGGCGGGGCACCCAGGACTCGCCGAACAGCGTCAGCATGGCCAGGTCGGTCTCCCGGTGGCCGCCGTGCGCGGCCGGGTCGACCAGCCAGCCCCGGCCGCCGGACCAGACCACGTTGCCGCTCCAGAGGTCGCCGTGGATGCGGGCCGGCGGCTCGGCCGGACCCGGCCAGCTCGGGCAGCCGAGCGGCCAGCCGCTCGAAGACCGCGACCTCGGCCGGGGTCAGCCGGCCCTCGTCCCGCAGCTGCCGGACGTAGGGCAGCACCCGGTGACGGGCGTAGAACTCGGACCAGGTCGCCTCCGGCCGGTTGTCGAGCTCGGCCGCGCCGATCCAGCCGTCGCGCTCCGCACCGAAAGTGGGCGCTCCGGCAGCGTGCATCGTGGCCAGTTCGCGCCCGAGCTGGTCGACGGCGTCGCCGTGGGCGGTCCCGTCCGGCAGCCACGGCAGCACGAGCAGCCAGGCCCCGCGGGCCAGCACCGGCGGCACCGGCGGACCCGCGGGCACGGCGGCGAGCCACGCCAGCCCGGTCGCCTCCGCGGCGTAGAAACCGTCCGGAGCGTCGGTCCGGACCTTGGCGAACACCTCGCGCCTGTCGGCCAGCCGCAGGCGCCAGCGTTCCCCGGTAGTCGCTCGCCCGTACGGCGTAGCGTCGGTGACGGCGGTCCGGAGCAACGCTGCCACCCGTCCGGATGGATCCACGGACGGGATGGTGCCTGACGAATCCCGGCAGCGCCCGCTTATCGGCGGATTGGTCCCCCGTTTGCCAGCGCCGCCTCGATCTCGGTCAGCAACCCGGCGCAGGCCGCCTCGACCAGGTCGAGCACGTGCTCGAAGCCCTGCTCGCCGCCGTAGTACGGATCGGGCACGTCGAGCCCGGCCGGATCGGCCGCCGCGCCCGGGTCGTACGAGCGGAGCAGCCGGATCTTGGCCCGGTCCTCGTCCGAGTCCGCCAGCGCGCGCAGCCCCTGCTCGTGCCCGGCGTCCAGCGCGACGACCAGGTCCCGCTGGGCGAAGTCGGCCCGCCGGAACTGCTTGGCCTCGTGCACCCAGGCCGGGTAGCCGCGGGCCCGCAGCGCGGCCGCCGACCGGCGGTCGGCCCGCTCGCCCACGTGCCAGTCGCCCAGCCCGGCGCTGTCGACCTCGACCTCCTTCTCCAGCCCGGCGTCGGCGAGCCGGCGGCGCAGCACCGCCTCCGCGGTCGGGGACCGGCAGATGTTGCCCGAGCAGACGAAGCAGACGCGGTACGGCACCCCGCGACAATAGGCAGCCCGGCGCACCGGCACCGGTCACCAGCGGGCGGCAGCCCCGGCAGCGGATTCGCGGGGACGTTCCGGACAACCGGGAGCCGGTCCGCCGGTCCGTACGGCGGAGCGGGCGCCGGAGGACGGACCTCCGGCTCGGACCGGCCCGGACCGGCTCGCGTGGCCGGATGCCCCGGGTCGGCCGAGAGCGGAGGGAGCGCACACAGGATGCGGGTGCTCGCCGTCGACTTCGGCACCTCGAACACGGTCGCCGCCTTCGCCGTCGACGGCGGGGCGCCGCGGCTGCTGGCGATCGACGGTTCCCCGCTGGTCCCGTCCTCGGTGTTCCGCACCGACGACGGCACGCGCGCGGTCGGCCGCGACGCCGACGGGCAGGCCCGGCGGGGGCGGCGGCACGCCGACGCCGGTGAGAAGCTGTCCGCCCTCGACTCCTGGCGGAGCAGCCGCTGGGGCAGCTCCTAGGTCCGGTCCCGCAGCCGGGCGTACGCGAGCACGGCCTCCCGGGTCGTCGCCACGCCGAGCGCGTCCCGCGCCTCGGCCACCGGTTGGCCGTACGGAGGGACAGGAAGCGCAGCCGAGCTCGGCCGCGGCCCGGTCCAGGTCGGCGTCGGCCGCCAGCACCAGGTACGGCGGCTCCATCAGGCGCCGGCCGGGGCCAGGGCGGCTGCCCGGACCGCGGCCTCCGTCCGGGTCCGGGCGCCGAGCTTGCCCATCCCCGACTTCACGTGCGTCTCCGCGGTGTGCCGGGTGATCCCGAGCAGCTCGGCGATCCGCCGGGTCGACAGGCCCTCGCCGACCAGCGCGAGCACCTCCCGTTCCCGCGGCGACAGCTCGCCGGCCCGTTCGGTCGGCCGCCGGGTGATCCCGTGCGCGCGCAGGCCCCGGCGGACCCGGCCCAGCAGGGTGGCCAGCCCGGCCGTCTCGGCCAGCTGCTCGGCCGCGAGCAGCGGTTCCAGCGTCCCGGCCAGCGCGCCGGCGCCGAGCAGGCAGCGGACCTGCTCGCGCACCATCAGCCCGGCCCAGGCGTCGGCCGCGGCGACCAGCGACGTGCCGCCCGCGTCCCAGGCCGCGACGGTGACCGCGACCGGCCCGACCCCGGTCCGGCCGAGCGCGCCCGAGCGCGGCATCGGCTCGTCGGCGTCCGGCCCGGAGGCCAGGTCGTGCCGGGCCCAGCGGGCGGTGAGCAGGGCGAGGCGGGCCGGCATGTCCCGGCCGGGCAGCGCGTCGGCCGCGTCCCGGGCCCCGGCCGCGTTCCCGTCCAGCCAGGCCGCCTCGGCCGTCACCCACCGGACCAGCCGGTCCTGCGCCGCCGGTCCGGATCGTGCCAGCAGCGCCCGCGCGGTCGGCAGCCCGCCCGCGTCGGCGTGCGCCAGCGCCACCGTGGCCAGCAGCAGCGCCCGGGCGTCCGGCGGCGCGGTCCGGTCGAGCAGCGCGCCGCCGGCACGGAGGACCTCGTCCAGCGCCCCGTCCACGTGCAGCGCCGCCCACAGCGCCTCGGCCCGGAACTGCAGCTCGGCGCTGTACGCCCCGTCCGCCGCCGCGGCCGCGGCCAGCTCGGAGGCCAGGTCGCCGGCCTCGGCCGGCCGGGCCACATCTCGCAGCCCGGCCACCAGGGCGGCCCCGGCGAGCCGCTCGGCGACCTTGTCGCCGGCCGCCGCGGCCGCCTCCATCGCGGTCCGGGCGGCCCCGTCCCAGCCTTCCCGCCCGGCCGCCCGCAGCGCGGCGGCGTACGCGGCCAGCAGTGCGGGCGGTACGTCCGGCCCGGCCGCGGCCAGCGCGAAGTCGGCCAGCGCGCAGGCCACCTCGGGGTCGGTCCCGATCGCGGCCCGGATCGAGGCGACCGCGTACCCGGCGGCCAGCGGCGCCGGCACCGCGGCCAGGTCGCCGCCGACCGTACGCAGCTCGGCGTCGGCCTCCTCGCACCGGTCGAGGTCGATCAGCGCCCCGGCCCGCAGCATCGCCACCGCCACCCGGGTCGCCGCCCCGTCGGTCCGGTACGACGCGAGCAGCCGCAGCACCTCCGCGGCCAGCCCGGCCGACGCGCAGGCGGCCGCGGCCGGCAGGGTCAGCCCGGGATCGACGCTCTCGGCCAGCAGCAGCGCGCTCGCCCGCTCCCCCGCGGTCCCGGCCTGCTCCGCCGCCCGCTCGGCCCGGGCCGCCGCGGCCGTCCAGGACCCGGCCGCGATCAGGTGCCGGGCCGCCTCGATCCCGTCCGGCAGCACCGCGCCGAGCCGGGCGTGCATCGCGGTCCGCTCGGCCGCGGGCAGGACGCCCGCCGCCACCTCGGCCACGTACGGCTCCCGCACCGCGATGCCGTCCGGCGACCCGACCGCCAGCCCACCTGCCAGCAGCGCGCCGACGCCCGGTCCGAGCAGCGCCGCCGGCGCCGGCCGGCCGAGCAGCCCGAGCGCGGCCAGCGCGGTCCGCGCGTCCACCGGCAGCTCCGCCACCAGCGTCGCGGCCGCGTACGCCAGCGGCGAGCCCGTCGCGCCCAGGTCCGGCGTGCTCGCCAGCAGGGTCAGGGCCAGCGGGTTCCCGCCGCTGCGGGCGATCACCGCCGGGTCGGCGCAGAGCGCGGCCGCGGCCTCGGCCGGCAGCGGCGGCAGGTCGATCCAGCTCGTCGCCAGCGCCCGCAGCCGGTCCGACACCGGCGCCGGCATCCGCAGCGTCACGACCACCCGGGCCACCGGCGCGACCGCCGCCAGCACTGCCAGCGTGTACGCGTCGGCCCACTGCACGTCGTCGACCAGGAGCACGCGGTCCCGCAGCCGGGCCCGGACGGCTTCGGCCGCCAGCGGGACGTCGCCGATCGGCACCGGCGCCCGCAGCGCCCTGGTCAGCGGCAGGCCGGGCAGGTGCCGCAGCGTCGCCAGCGCGCCCGTGGCCAGCAGCGGCAGCCCGGTCGCGTGCACCAGCGCGGTCTTCCCGATCCCCGGGGGGCCCGCGACGACCGCCAACCCCGCAGCGGTCAGGGCGGCCCGCAGTGCCGCAGTCTCCGTCTCCCGTCCGACCAACACGCAGCGAAGGATAGGCAACTCAAGATCGTGGGGTTGACACGATCTGGGGAGGAGGGCGCGACCGGGCTCCCCTAGGGTCGCCCGGAACGAGGAGGTGTGGGGGTGGGCGGTCCGCTCGGCGACGCGGTCGGTGCGGTGTGCGCCGAGCTGCGTCCCGCGCTGTCCCCGGCCGCCGCGGGCCTCCTCGACCAGGTCGTCAGCCGCCTGGACGGACCGCTCCAGCTGGCCGTCGCCGGCCGGATCACGTCCGGCAAGTCGACCGTGGTCAACGCGCTGATCGGCCGCCGGGTCGCCCCCACGGACGTCCGGGAGTGCACCCGCCTGGTCACCCGCTTCCGGTACGGCACGGTCGGCGCTGACCGGGGCACCGCCGCCCGCGCCCAGCAGCACCTCGGTCCGGCGCGAGCCGGCCCGGTCCAGCGAACCCGGCCCGGGGGTGTCGATCCCGGTCACCGCCCGCAGGATCGCGCTGGTCAGGTACGCGTCGACGTAGTCTCCGCGGGCGAGCGCGACCGGCTGCGCCAGGAACTGTCCGGGGTGGCCGACCGCGTCGTCGGCGTGGTCACCCAGATCGATGCGCTGCTGCCGGCGCTGCGAGGTGTGCGATGACCGAGTGGGACGGGCACGACCACGGTCCGGGCCACGACCACGACCCGTCCGGCTGGGAGGCGCCCGAGCCGACCGGCTTCGACGGCCACGCCGAGGAGCCGGGGACCGTCGACGACCCGTACGGGCACGAGGTCGGCTCGGCGGGCCCGTACGAGCCGGCCGCGGCCGACCCGGACGAGCCGGCCGGGCTGCCGCCCGAGGCCCCGGCGGACTGGTCCGCGACCCCGCTGCACGACGGGCTGCCCGCGGCCGACCCGGGCGACCGGATCGACGGCACCGACCCGGCCGGGTGGACCGACGCGACGGCCGAGTCAGACCCGTTCCCGCCGGCGCTGGACATGGACGTCGGCCCGGCCGACGGCGGGCCCTGGGTCGATCCCGACCTGCTCGGCGGGTCCGGGTCCCTCGGTGATCCGGCCGCCGGGCCGGCCGACCCGCCCGAGGCGCTGCTGTCGGACCTGGCCGCCGCCGACGGGAACCCGGACGCCGACTGGTCCGCCCTGGCCGACTCCGACGACCCCGCCGTCCGGGCCCTCACCCGCCACTGGACCTGACCGCCGCCCCGTCTCCCGTTCGACCCCGGTCCGGTCCACCGGGTGGCGCGCCCGATCCTGCCCTCCGCGCCGGCCGTCCCACTGACCGAGGACGACCTCGCGGACGCGGGAGTCCTGACGGGGCCGGGCGGTGCGGGGCCCGCCGGCTCAGCCGCCGTTGGAGCCTCCACCGCCGGTCATCTCGGCCGCCGATCCACCCGCACTGGGAACGGGCAGAACCAGCGAGTCCTGGATCACCCGCAAGGCGTACGCACAGGTAATTTCGTGGCATACGACCGCTAGGGTGGCCGGGTGCCTGAGGTGGATCCCGCATTTCTCGACCTGCCGATGCGACGTCTGGCCGACGCCGCCCTGGACCGCGCCCGTGAGCTGGGCGCCGCGCATGCCGACTTCCGGTTGGAGCGGATCCGCGGCCAGGACCTGACGCTGCGCGACGGCCGGGTCGACTCGACCCGGGAGGGCGAGGACGTCGGCTTCGCGGTCCGGGTCGTGCACGACGGGACCTGGGGGTTCGCGGCCGGCGTCGACCTGACGCCCGAGGCCGCGGTCACCGTGGCCGAGCAGGCCGTGGAGGTGGCCAAGGTCAGCCGCCCGGTCAACTCCGAGCCGATCGAGCTCGCCGACGAGCCGGTGTACGGCGACGTCACCTGGGTCTCGTCGTACGGGACCAATCCCTTCGAGGTCCCGGACGCGGACAAGATCGGCCTGCTGGCGGAGTGGTCCGAGCGGCTGCTCGCGGCCGACGGCGTGAACCACGTCCAGGCGACCGTCCTGCAGGTGCTGGAGAACAAGTTCTACGCGGACCTGGCCGGCACGGTGACCACCCAGCAGCGGGTCCGGCTGCACCCGGAGATCGAGGCGACCGCGGTCGACCGCTCCCGGGGCACGTTCGAGTCGATGCGGACCTGCGCGCCGCCGGTCGGCCGGGGCTGGGAATACCTCGTCGGCGACACCTGGGACTGGGCCGGCGAGCTCGCGCAGATCCCCGAGTGGCTGGCCGAGAAGGCCAAGGCCCCCTCCGTCGACCCGGGCCGGTACGACCTGGTCGTCGACCCGAGCAACCTCTGGCTCACCATCCACGAGTCGATCGGGCACGCGACCGAGCTGGACCGCGCCCTCGGGTACGAGGCGGCGTACGCGGGAACCAGCTTCGCCACCTACGACATGCTCGGCTCGCTGAAGTACGGCTCGCCGGTGATGACCGTGACCGGCGACCGCACCGTCGAGCACGGCCTGTCCACCATCGGGTACGACGACGACGGCGTGCAGACCCAGTCCTGGGACCTGATCAAGGACGGCACGCTGGTCGGCTACCAGCTCGACCGGCGGATGGCCCGGCTCAAGGGCCTGGGCCGGTCCAACGGCTGCGCGTTCGCCGACTCGCCCGGGCACATCCCGGTGCAGCGGATGGCGAACGTCTCGCTGCAGCCGGCGCCGGGCGGCCCGTCCCTGGACGATCTCATCGGCGGCGTCGAGCGCGGCATCTACGTGATCGGCGACAAGAGCTGGTCGATCGACATGCAGCGCTACAACTTCCAGTTCACCGGGCAGCGGTTCTTCCGGATCGAGAACGGGAAGCTGGCCGGGCAGCTGCGTGACGTGGCGTACCAGGCCACCACGACCGACTTCTGGGGCTCGATGGAGGCGGTCGGCGGCCCGGACACGTTCGTGCTGCACGGTGCCTTCAACTGCGGCAAGGCCCAGCCGGGCCAGGTCGCCGCGGTCAGCCACGGCGCGCCACCGGCGCTGTTCCGTGGCGTGAACATCCTCAACACGGTCCGGGAGGGCGGCCGATGACCCCGCAGGAAACGGTCGAGCGCGCGCTCGCGCTGTCCAAGGCGGACGGCTGCGTGGTGCTGACGACCGAGCGGTCCGAAGCCAACCTCCGCTGGGCCGGCAACACGCTGACGACCAACGGGACGATGCGCTCGCGCCAGGTCGCGGTGATCAGCACGATCGGCGGCGCGGCCGGCGTCGTGCAGCGCAGCGCGGTGTCGCCCGACGACCTGGAGGCGCTCGTCCGGGCCAGCGAGCAGGCGGCCCGGGACGCGGGCCCGTCCGAGGACGCGGCCGCGCTGGTCGAGCCGGGCGGCAACCCGGGCAGCTGGGACGAGCCGGCCGCGGAGACGTCGATCGGCACCCTGGGCGAGGTCGCCGCCGGGCTGGGCTCGACCTTCGAGCGGGCCGCGGCCGAGTCCCGGCTGCTGTTCGGCTTCGCCGAGCACGCGCTGGAGACCTGGTACGTCGGCACCTCCACCGGCGTGCGGCTGCGGCACGTGCAGCCCACCGGGAAGATCGACATCAACGGCAAGTCGCCGGACTACGCCCGCTCGGCCTGGGTCGGGCAGTCGACCCGGGACTTCGCCGACGTCGACGTCGCGGCATTGGACGCCGAGCTGACCCGGCGGCTGGGCTGGGCCGACCGCACCGTCGACCTGCCCGCCGGGCGGTACGAGACGCTGCTGCCACCCTCGGCCGTCGCCGACCTCGCCATCTACATGTACTGGGCGTCCTTCGCCGCCCGCGGCGCCGACGAGGGCCGGACCGTCTTCGCCAGGTCCGGCGGCGGCAACCGCGTCGGCGACCGGCTGGCGACGCTGCCGATCACGCTGCGCAGCGACCCGGCCGCGCCGGGGCTGGAGTGCGAGCCGTTCCTCACCGCGACCCGCTCCGAGGAGGGCACGCTGTCGGTCTTCGACAACGGGCTGCCGATCGGGCCGGTCGACTGGATCAAGGACGGGGTGCTGACCACGCTGGCCCGCACCCGGGCGTACGGGGCCAAGACCGGGACCCAGGCCGTGCCCATGGTCGACAACCTGATCATGGAGTCGCCGGACGGCGCCGGGTCGACCGACGACCTCATCGCCCGGACCGAGCGGGGGCTGCTGCTGACCTGCGTCTGGTACGTGCGGATGGTCGACCCGCAGACCCTGCTCATGACCGGCCTCACCCGCGACGGCGTCTACCTGGTCGAGGGCGGCGAGGTCACCGGCGCGGTGAACAACTTCCGCTTCAACGAGTCGCCGGTCGACCTGCTCGGGCGGATCAGCGAGGTCGGGGCGACCACGCGCGGGCTGGCCCGGGAGTTCGGCGACTACTTCACCCGGACCGCGATGCCGACGCTGCGGATCGCGGACTTCAACATGAGCACGGTCAGCCAGGCGTCCTGACGGCTGCGGCCGGGCCCCCTGGTGGGGACCCCGGCCGCAGTGGGTGCCGGTGCTCACTCAGCCGACGCGGACGACCGTGTAGGTGGTGTCCGGGGTCGGGGGCGTCGTGAGCCGCGCGTTCACGACGTAGATGAACGGCCCGAAGAACGCCATCGTCGTCGGCGCGTCGAAGTCCGGGTCGGTGATCGTCGCGGTCACCCGGCCGGCGGTGAAGCCGCGGTTCAGGGCGATCCGCACGAGCTGGTTGTTCACGTTCCGCATGACGGACAGCGTGTTCCCGCGCAGCAGGAGGCCGTCGCCGTTGGTGACGGAGAACCCGCCGATGTCGATCTGCCGGGTCACGCCGGTCCGGGCCGAGACCGCGAACAGCAGCCCGGTGTTGGACTGCACGAGCACCAGGGTGCGGCCGTCGGAGCTGGCCACGATGCCGTTGGCGTTGAAGCCGGCCGCGTACATGATGTCGCCGGTCAGCGGCACCGTGCGGACCGGGCCGAGGCGGCCGCCGGGCCCGAACGGCAGCACGTACATGACCTGCGCGGTCGAGTCGGTGAAGTACGCCGCGGACGTCGTCACGACCACGTCGTTGACGAAGCTCGCGCCGGGTGCGCCGACCTGGTCGCGCAGCAGCAGCCGGTCGGTGCGCACGTCGTACACCTTGACCGTGCCGCTCGGGCCGCCGGCCGCGAACAGCCGGTCGCCGGAGACCTTGAGCCCGCGCACGGTGTCACCGGGCGTGCCGGGGATGAACACCGCGCCGCGCCCGGTGAGCAGGCTGCCGCGGTAGATCGCACCGTCGACCTGGGAGCCGGCATAGAAGTTCACGCCCCGGCCGGTGGCCAGGCCCTCGGGGCGGAAGCCGTTCGGCAGCGAGATCACCGTGGGGAACGCGCTGGAGTGGGCCGGTGCATTGCCGGGGCCGGGCGCCGCGTTCGCGGCGGTGCCGCCGAGCAGGGCCAGCGCCGCTGCGGCGATCGCCGTCAGTGCCAGTCGTTGTCGCACCTCGTCGTGCCTCTCCTGGGTGGGGTACCGGTGTCCTACCCGGCCGTGGGACCGGGTCCGGATACAGCGCGGCCGGCCCGGGATTCACCCGGACCGGCCGCGAGGGACTACGGGATGCGCGAGACGTGGTACGGCGTGGTCGGCGTCGGCGGGGTGGTGAACCGCGCGTTGGCCGCGTACAGGAACGGGCCGAACGGCGCGATCGTCGCCGGCACGTCGAGCGTCGGGTCGGTGATCACGCCGGTCACGTGGCCGGTCGTGCCGCCGCGGTTCAGCGCGACCTTCACGATCTCGTTGTTCACGTTGCGCACCACGAACAGCGTGCTGCCGCGCAGCAGCAGCCCGTCGCCGTTGGTGAGGTCGGCGCCGCCGACGTTCACCGCGGTCGCGGCGCCGGTCTTCGGCGACACGCGCCACAGGATCCCGGTGTTGGACTGGATCACCAGCAGCGACCTGCCGTCCGGCGTGGTCTCGATGCCGTTGGCGTTGAAGCCGGTGCCGAGCTGGATCGCCGGCGTGGGCAGGACCTTGACCTTGCCGAAGTTCGGGCCGGAGCCGTGGCCGCTGCTGCCGAAGGGCAGCACGTACAGCTGGGCCTTGTTCGAGTCGGTGAAGAACGCCTGGTCCTTGATCACCGAGACGTCGTTGATGAAGCTCTCCCCGGCGGGCGCGACCTGACGCTCGGCCAGCTTGCGCCCGGTACGCAGGTCGTACACCTTGAGCGCGCCGCTGCCGGCCCCGGCCGCGAACAGCAGGTTGCCGGAGACCTCCAGGCCAGCGGTCGAGCCGCCGGCGACGCCCGGGACGAACGGCGACACCCTCCCGGTCAGCACGTTGCCGCGCATGATCCGGCCGTCGGCCAGCGAGCCGACGTAGAAGCTGGCACCGCTGGTGGCGATGCCCTCCGGCTGGTAGCCGTCCGGCAGCGCGATCGTCTTCGGCAGCGGCGCCGCGCTCGCCGGCCCGGCGGTCGCGGCGTTCACCACGGTCCCGCTGGCGAACGCCAGCACCGCGGCGCCGATCGCTGTCAGAGCAAGCCTTCTGCGCACCTCGTGCCCTCCTCGTGGTCGCGTCCGGGGTCCGGAGCTCCGGACCCGGGTCGGGGCACAGGGGCCCAGAACGTCACACGGCGTTCGCTGAGGGACGGTTCAGCCGCAGAGTGGGTGGTTCAGCCGCGTGGGTCCTCGACCACTCGGCCGAACAGATCGAGGACGGCCGTGCGCGAGTCGTTGGGCGCGGTCTTGTTCCGCCAGCTGTGGCCGCAGCGCTGGCAGCGCTGCACCACGACCGTCCGGCCGCCCTCGTAGAGCGCGCCGACGGGCTCCATCGCGCCGTCGCAGTCGGACGCGCGGTCACCTGGCCGGACGTCGACGTGCCGGGACCACAGGCACCGTGGGCAATGGTTGGTGTAACCGTTGCCATGCACCGTCGCACCGCAGTGCAGGCACTCGAAGTCCTCCTGCTGGCGGGTGAACTTGGGCGATTCCACGACGCTCCGCTACTTGATCGGTACGGCCCACAACCTTGTCGCCTTAAATGCCGAGGTTACGCACGAGTTGTGAGGCAGCCGACAATCCCAGCAGGTCGGAAGGCGTGTCCTCGGCGTTACGCTCCATTCAATCCCCATGCACGGCCGGCCGGCCGGAGTTCAGCATTTCCGGTCAACGGCGACCAGGAGGCGATGTGGCATGACGATCTCGGCGATTCCCGGTACGGACGCTGATACGGCCCCGACCCGGCACGCACGGTTGCTCGAGTGGGTCCGGGAGGTCGCCGAGCTGACGACGCCGGACCGGATCGAGTGGTGTGACGGTTCCCCGGAGGAGTGGACCCGGATCACCGACCTGCTGGTCGGGAACGGCACGTTCCGGCGGCTGGACCCGGCGAAGAAGCCGAACTCGTTCTGGTGCGCATCCGAGCCGAGCGACGTGGCCCGGGTGGAGGACCGCACGTTCATCTGCTCGGTCGACTCGCGTGACGCAGGCGCCACGAACAACTGGATGGCGCCGGCGGACATGAAGGCGATCATGACCGAGCTGTTCACCGGCTCGATGCGCGGCCGCACCATGTACGTGATCCCTTACTGCATGGGTCCGCTGGACGCGGAGTCCCCGATGTTCGGCGTCGAGCTGACCGACTCGCCGTACGTCGTGGCCTCGATGCACATCATGACCCGGATGGGGTCGAAGGCGCTGGAGCGCCTGGGCGAGGACGCCGACTTCGTGCCGGGGTTGCACTCGGTCGGCGCGCCGCTGCCGGACGGGCAGGACGACGTGGCCTGGCCCTGCAACGAGACCAAGTACATCTCGCACTTCCCGGAGGAGCGGCTGATCTGGTCGTTCGGCTCCGGCTACGGCGGCAACGCGCTGCTGGGCAAGAAGTGCTATTCGCTGCGGATCGCCTCGGTGAAGGCGCGCGACGAGGGCTGGCTGGCCGAGCACATGCTGATCCTCAAGCTCACCTCGCCGGCCGCGAGGGTCTACTACGTGGCGGCCGCCTTCCCTTCGGCCTGCGGCAAGACCAACCTGGCCATGCTGGAGCCGACGATCCCGGGCTGGAAGGTCGAGACGCTCGGCGACGACATCGCCTGGATGCGCTTCGGCGAGGACGGCCGGCTCTATGCGCTCAATCCCGAGTACGGCTTCTTCGGCGTCGCGCCCGGGACCGGCTGGAAGACCAACGCGAACGCGATGCGCACGGTCGAGCGGGGCAACTCGATCTTCACGAACGTGGCGCTGACCGACGACGGCGACGTCTGGTGGGAGGGGATGACCGAGGAGCCGCCGGCCCACCTGACCGACTGGAAGGGCCGCGACTGGACCCCGGAGTCCGAGGAGCTGTCCTCGCACCCGAACTCGCGTTTCTGCACGCCGGCCGGGCAGTGCCCGATCATCGCGCCGGAGTGGGAGGACCCGCGGGGCGTCCCGATCGACGCGATCTTCTTCGGCGGTCGTCGCAAGACCACCGTCCCGCTGGTGACGGAGTCCCGCGACTGGCAGCACGGCGTTTTCCTCGGCGCCACCTTGTCGTCCGAGACGACGGCGGCGGCGACCGGCGCTGTCGGTGTGGTCCGGCGTGACCCGATGGCGATGCTGCCGTTCATCGGCTACAACGCCGGGGATTACTTCGCGCACTGGATCGCGACAGGTAAGGGCGCGGACTCGTCCAAGCTGCCGCGGATCTTCTACGTGAACTGGTTCCGCCGGGACGCGGACGGCAAGTTCCTGTGGCCGGGCTTCGGCGAGAACATCCGCGTCCTGAAGTGGGCGGTCGAGCGCATCGAGGGTTCGGCGGCGGCGGTCGAGACCCCGGTCGGCTACGTGCCGGCGCCGGGCTCGCTCGACGTGTCCGGGCTGGACATGGCGTCCGAGGAGCTGTCCTCGGTGACCGCGGTGGACGCCGACGAGTGGCGGGACGAGCTGCCGCAGATCGAGGAGTGGTTCACCACGGTCGGCGAGCAGCTCCCGTCCGGGATGCGCGACGAACTGGACGCCCTCCGCCTCCGCCTCGGCTGATCCGCGGGCGCCTTCGCGCGCCGACCTGTACGGACAGGAAGGGCCCGGCCCTCCCCTCGGGGACGGCCGGGCCCTTCTGCCTACTTCCGTACCAGGACCGCGCGGGCGGTGATGGTGTTTCCGCTCTTCACGCCGACGATTGCACCCTTGGCGCCGACCTTGACGTCGGACATCGAGCTGACATCGGCACCCTTCACCTTGGTGTCCGAGTTGGCGGTGAACGTCTCGGTGAAGCCGTCCTCGGCCTTCACCGTCACGCTCGTCGGCCCGACCGCGGCGACCTGACCGCGGATCGTCTCGAGGGTGACGGGCTTGCCGTCCTTGCCCTTCACGACGAACTCGCCGTGCATTCCGCGGGCGATCGCGGCGCGGCGGACCTTCTTGCGCTTGTCCTTCTTGTCGCCGGTCGTGGCGCCCGGGCTCGCGGACGGGCTCGGTGCCGCCGACGCGGCCGGGGTGGGCGTGCCGGGGTCGGACGTCGCAGCGGCCACCCCGGCGGTGCCGAGCACCCCGGCGGCCACCACACCGGCCACACCCAGTGCGACCTTCTTGGTCAGGATCATCGTTCTCCCTCTCGCTCTGCTGCGTACGGGTGCCACTGTGCCGGGGCAGCGTTGACGGGTCCTGCGCTTTGTGTTCGGGGAGTGCAAGGCTGTACGGGTGAGACCGATCAGCAGGTTCGGGGTGCCGGCGCTGGACGAGCTGCCCGCGGACGTCCGCGGCCGGATCGAGCAGGTCGGCGAGAAGACCGGCTTCGTACCCAACGTCTTCCTGGCGCTGGCCCGGCGGCCGGCCGAGTTCCGCGCGTTCGTGGCCTACCACGACGCGCTGATGGACAAGGAGACGCCGGGGCTGTCCAAGGCGGACCGCGAGATGATCGTGGTGGCGACCAGCGCGGCCAACGACTGCACGTACTGCGTGGTCGCGCACGGCGCGATCCTCCGGATCCGGGCCCGGGACCCGCTGGTCGCCGACCAGGTCTCGACGAACTACCGGCACGCGGACATCACCCCGCGGCAGCGCGCGATGCTCGACTTCGCACTGCGGGTGGCGCTGTCGTCGGCCACGGTCGAGGACGAGCACCTGGCCGAGCTGGAGCGGCACGGCTTCGACACCGACGACGTGTGGGACATCGGCGCGATCGCGGCATTGTTCGCGCAGTCCAACCGGCTCGCGCACCTCATGGCGCTGCGCCCGAACCCCGAGTTCCACCTGCTCGGCCGGGTACCGCGGAGCTGATTCCACCCGTTCGGGTGTCCGGGCGCGAGTGCGGCCGGACCGGGATACTCGACCGGTGCGGAGCATCGACTGGGTGGACGGCGCGGTGGTGCTCATCGACCAGACGTTGCTGCCCGGCGAGGAACGCTGGCTGCGGATCACCGACCCGGACGTGCTGGTGGACGCGATCCGGCGGCTGGCGGTCCGGGGCGCACCGGCGCTCGGCGCGGCCGGCGCCCTGGGCGTGGCGCTCGCGGCCCGTTCCCGCGCCGACGTGCCCGCGGCCGCGGCCCGGATCCGGTCGGCCCGGCCGACGGCGGTGAACCTGGCCCGCGGCGTCGACCGCGCCCTGGCCGCGCTGCCCGCCGGTCCCGAGGCCGTGCTGTCCGAGGCCCGGGCGGTCGTCGAGGAGGAGGCCGCGGCCTGCCGTGCCATCGGCGAACGCGGCGCCGACCTGGTCGGCGCCTCCGGTCCCGTCCGGCTGCTCACGCATTGCAACACCGGCTGGCTGGCCACCGTGGAATGGGGGACGGCGCTCGGCATCGTCACCGTCCTGCACGAGCGCGGCCTGGTCGCCCACGTGTACGCGGACGAGACCCGCCCGCTGCTGCAGGGCGCCCGGCTGACCGCCTGGGAACTGGCGGCGCTGGGCATCGACCACCGGGTCGTGGTGGACGGCGCGGCCCCCGCGCTGATCGCCCGCGGCCTGGTCGACGCGGTCGTCGTCGGCGCCGACCGGATCGCGGTGAACGGCGACGTCGCCAACAAGGTCGGGACGTACTCGCTCGCGCTGGCCGCCGCCCGAGCCGGCATCCCGTTCGTCGTGGCCGCACCGGAGTCCACTGTGGACCCCGAGATGCTGTCGGGGGCGGGGATCGAGATCGAGGAGCGCGACCCGGCGGAGGTCTTCGACGGCCCGGCGTACAACCCGGCGTTCGACGTGACGCCGGCGGACCTGGTCACCGCCGTGGTGACGGAGCAGCGGACCGTCCGGCCGTCCGAAGGAGAAACCCTGTGAGCAAGGGGATCCGCCTGGTCGCCGACGCCGTGCTGCCCTGCGACGGCAGCGGCGCCGTGCACCGGCCGGGCGTGGTCGACATCGACCCGGACGGCCGGATCGCGCACGTCGGACCGGTCGTGGCGCCGGCAGAGTCCACTTCGGACGGTGGCGAGTGGGTCGTGCGACGGGTCGGCGGGCTGCTCATGCCGGGGCTGGTCAACACCCACTCGCACTCGCCGATGACGTTGCTGCGCGGTCAGGGCGAGGGCCTGCCGCTGGACCGCTGGCTGCGCGAGGTGATCTGGCCGCGGGAGGCCCGGATCGAGGCCGAGGACGTGTTCTGGGGCATGACCCTGGCCGCGGCCGAGCTGCTGCGCTTCGGGGTCACCACCAGCGTCGAGATGTACTTCCACGACGACCTGCTGGCGCAGGCGGTGGACGCGGCCGGCAGCCGGTGCCTGCTCATGCCGGGGATCGTGGTCGCGCCGGGCTGGGAACGCTTCGGCACCTGGGCCGACCGGATCGACTGGACGCTCCAGCTGCGGGAGGCGTACGCGGACCACGCCCGGATCGAGGTCGGCTTCGGTCCGCACTCCGCGTACGGGCTGCCGGACGAGGCGCTGGTCGCGATCGGCAAGGCGGCCAGCTCCTCCGGGGCGCCAGTGCACATACATCTGGCCGAGACCGAGCACGAGGGCGACGAGGTCTCGCAGCGGCACGGCGGCGCGTCGGTGCCACAGGTGCTGGCCGATCTCGGGCTGTTCGACGTCGACCGGGTGCTGGCCGCGCACGGTGTCTGGCTGAGCGAGAAGGACATGGCCCTGCTCGCCTCGAGCGGCGTCGGGGTGGCGCACTGCCCGAGCAGCAACGCCAAGCTCGCGTCCGGCAGCGCGGCGGTCCCGGCCCTGCTGCGTGCCGGCGTCCGGGTCGGCCTGGGCACGGACGGGCCGGCCAGCAACAACGACCTCGACCTCTGGGAGGAGATGCGGCTGGCGGCGCTGCTGGCCCGGCTGCGCGAGCAGGACCCGACCGTGCTGCCGGCGTCGGAGGTGCTGTCGTTGGCGACCTCCGGTGGGGCGGCCGCGCTCGGCCGGCCGGACCTCGGCGCGCTCGCGCCCGGACGCTGGGCCGACATCATCCGGCTCGACCTCGACGACCCCGGGTTCGTCCCGGTGCTCACCGACGGCGATCTGTCCGCGCACGCGGTCTGGTCGGCGTCGCGCGCCGCGGTGCGCGACGTCTGGGTCGGCGGCAAGCAGGTCGTCCGGGACGGCGACTGCCTGACGATCGACGTCGGGGAGGCCCGCCGCCGGGTCCAGGCCGCGGCGACCCGGCTGGCCGGGGGCTGAGCCGTGGCCGCGCCGCACGACCCGGAGTGGAGCGCCCTGGCCGAGGCGCTGGCCGATGTCGGCCGCTCGCTGGTGAGCGCCGGGCTGGTGCTCGCGTCCGGCGGCAACCTGTCGGCCCGGGAGCCCGGCGGCGACGTCTGTCTCGTCACCGCGCGCGGCACCTGGCTGGACCGGCTGGTCCCGGACGACTTCGCGCTGGTCCGGATCAGCGACGGCGCGGTCGTCGGCGGTGCGGCCGACCCGTCGACCGAGCTCGCGCTGCACCTCGGGTGCTACCGGGTCCGGCCCGACGCCGCCGCTGTCGTGCACGTGCACCCGCAGACGTCGGTGCTGCTGGCCGCGCTCGGCCACCCGATCCGGGCGATCACCACCGACCACGCCGCGTACGTCGGGCCGGTCCGGGTGGCGCCCTTCCGCGATCCCGGCACGCCCGAGCTGGCCACCGAGGCGGCCGCGCTGATCGCGGACGGCGAGTGCGACTGCGTGGTCCTGTCCCACCACGGCTGCTCGGTCGTCGGCGACTCGGTCGAGATGGCCTGCCGCCGGGCGCTCAACCTGGAGGAAGCGGCCCGGCTCACGTACGCCGCGCTGGCGCTGGGCGACACCGCAACGATCTGCCCACCGGGCTATCGCGACCGGTTGCGCGGCAGCGGCCGGCACTGATCCCGCGTCATCCCGGCCCGTCGCCGTCCGTCTCAGGCGAAGCGGATCCCAAGATTGAGCAAAAGAGTCGGGCGGGGTCACGAAGCGAGCGCGGTGGCCGCCATGAGGACCGGCCGAGAGCGACTCGGCCTGGAGAAGCCGCCGCTGAGCCGGGACGATCGGTCCCGGCGGACGGCGACCGGAAACCCGTTCGACCAGGTCCGGAGGGCGGATTAAGCTGGACAGCTCGTGCGCACTCGTTGCGTACCCCGTCGTAGCCGGGCCTCCCGACCCGCTCCGCGAGGAGCCGGGACGATGCCTTGGGCAGTGGGATCGTCCCGGTCGGCGGCCCGTTCCCGCCGGCCGGACCACGTGCCGATCCGGAGGAGCGCAGTGTCTCCGTCCCGTCCCGCCGACCCCGAGATCCCGTCCGTCGCCGACCCCGTCCTCACCTTCGAACGCGACCACCTGATCCGGTCCCGGGAGAGCCTCGCCCAGATGCGCGTGGTCGCCGGCACCGCGAGCGACGTCGGTGGCGACGCGTTCTCCAGCGAGTCCCTCGGTGCCGCCCGGGCCCGTCGGCTCAAGGCGCTCGCCGACGACCCGAGCGTGCCGCCGTTCTTCGGTCGCATCGACCGGTCCCCGGACGAGGAGCGCCCGGACGGCGAGATGTTCCACGTCGGTCGTCGGCACATCCGCGACGACGCGGGCGACCCGCTGGTCATCGACTGGCGGGCGCCGATGTCGCGCTCGTTCTACCGGGCCACGCCGGCCGAGCCGATGGGCGTCCAGCGCCGCCGCCGGTTCGGCTTCGCCGCCGGCACGCTCACCTCGTACGAGGACGAGCCGCTGACGGTCGGTGCGAGCGCGCAGGTCGGCGCGGCCGAGAGCCGGATCCTGCTGGAGGAGATCGAGCGGCCGCGCGTCGGCCCCATGCGGGACATCGTCGCGACCATCCAGCCGGACCAGGACGACCTCGTGCGGGCCGGGCTGGACGACAGCATCTGCGTGCAGGGTGCACCGGGGACCGGCAAGACCGCGGTCGGCCTGCACCGCGCGGCCTACCTGCTCTACACCTACCCCGAGCGGCTGCGCCGGTCCGGCGTCCTGGTGGTCGGACCGAACCGCGCGTTCCTGCGCTACATCGGCGAGGTGCTCCCGGCGCTGGGCGAGATCGGCGTGACGCAGTCCACCGTGGACGAACTGCTCGCCCCGGTGGCCATCCGCGGCGCGGACAGTCCCGAGGTGGCGACGCTCAAGGGTGACGCCCGGCTGGCCGAGGTGCTCCGCCGGGCCGTGGTCCGGCGGGTACGTCGCCCGGAGGACGGCGTCGTCGTCATCGTCGGCACCCGGCGATACCGGATCTCGCCCGAACGGCTGCGGCGCTACGTCGACGACCTGCGCCGCAGCGAGATCCCGTACGTCACCGCGCGGGACCGGCTCCGCCTGCAGGTCGCCGAGCACGTCCGGCGCATGCGGGAGGCCTCCGGCGGCGCGCCGTCGGACGCCGAGACCGCCCGGGTCGCCCGCTCGCAGCCGGTCCGCGAGTTCGTCGACGCCGTCTGGCCCGCGCTCGACCCCGCAGTCCTGCTGCACGAGCTGTTCACCGACCCGGCCCGGCTGGCGGCCGCGGCGCGCGGGCTGCTCGACCCCGAGGAGCAGGAGCTGCTGATCTGGGCCGAGCCGCCCCGCTCGGCCAAGAGCGCCCGCTGGTCGGCGGCGGACGCCGTGCTGATCGACGAGGTCGCCGGCCTGTTGGCCCGACCCGAGTCGTACGGCCACGTGGTGCTGGACGAGGCGCAGGACCTCTCGCCCATGCAGTGCCGCGGGGTGGCGCGACGGTGCCCGCTCGGCTCGGTGACCGTGCTCGGCGACCTGGCCCAGGGCACGACGCCCTGGTCGACCTCGGACTGGCACGTCACGCTCGCGCACCTGGGCAAGGCGGACGCCCGGGTGGAGCCGCTGACCCGCGGCTACCGCGTCCCCGCCGACGTCATCGCCTTCGCCAACGCGCTGCTGCCGCACCTCGCGGTCGGCCTGGAGCCGGCGACCTCGGTCCGGAAGGCGGCGGGCGGCCTGCAGGTGCTCAGCGTGCAGGACCCGGCCGCCGCGGCCGCAGCCGAGGCGGTCCGCGGGCTGGCCGAGGAGGGCTCGATCGGCGTGATCGCCGCGGATGCCGACGTGCCGGCCGTCACGGCCGCGCTGGCCGCGATCGGAGCGGAACACCTCGTCCTCGGCACGGAGGCAGAGCCGGAGCCGCTCGGCGACGATGACGAGGAGGAGCGGCCGGCGCCACGGATCACGGTGGTGCCGGCCACGCTGGCCAAGGGTCTTGAGTACGACCAGGTGGTGGTGGTGGAGCCGGCCGCCATCGTGGCGGCCGAACCACGCGGGCTGCGCCGGCTCTACGTCGTGCTGACCCGCGCCGTGACCAGGTTGGTCGTCGTACACGAGCAGCCGCTGCCGCCGGAGCTCGCGGCCTGAGTGCGGGTGCGGACCATGCATGACGCAAAGGAGTAACAGCCTCCGCAGCGTCGTGTCATCTCGCCGTCCACAGGGCCGCGCGTTGTCCACAGATCGCAACCTCGCCCTGGCACCATGCCGTCGCGGAGGCAGAAGCTTGCCGGGTCCTGCAGTCCGCGATGTCTGCAACGATGGGGTTAACGTTCGTTCCGCACGCTCCGGCGCGCAGCGGGCTCACGTCGACACCCCCGGCGACAGCCCCGCGGCGCCGGTCCGCCCCGCGCGGCGATCCCGCGCGGAGTTAGAGCGAGGAGAGGCGCATGACCTTGGGTGACATCGGAGTCCCCGTCGTTCCTGAACCCAGCGGCGGGCCTGATCTGGTGCAGCTGCTCACCCCGGAAGGCGAGCGGGTCGAGCATCCCGACTATCCCCTCGACATCTCGGCCGAGGACGTACGCGCGCTCTATCGCGATCTCGTCCTCGTCCGCCGGCTCGACGTCGAGGCGACCGCATTGCAGCGGCAGGGCGAGTTGGGCATCTGGGCGTCACTGCTCGGCCAGGAGGCCGCGCAGATCGGGTCGGGCCGGGCCCTGCGCCCGGGTGACATGGCTTTCCCGAGCTACCGCGAGCACGGCGTGGCCTGGTGCAAGGGCGTACAGCCGAGCGAGCTGCTCAGCCTCTACCGGGGCAACGACTTCGGCGGGTGGAACCCGGCCGAGCGCAACCTGGCCCTCTACTCGATCGTCATCGGCGCGCAGACCCTGCACGCGACCGGCTACGCGATGGGCATGCAGCGCGACGGCGGCGAGGACGCCGTGATCGCGTACTTCGGCGACGGCGCCTCCAGCCAGGGCGACGTCAACGAGGCGTTCGTCTGGGCCAGCGTGTTCAACGCGCCGGTGGTGTTCTTCTGCCAGAACAACCAGTGGGCGATCTCCGAGCCGATCGAGAAGCAGTCCCGCATCCCGCTCTACCAGCGGGCCCGAGGCTTCGGCTTTCCCGGCGTCCGGGTCGATGGCAACGACGTGCTGGCCTGTCTGGCGGCGACGCGGGCGGCGCTGGACGCGGCCCGCACGGGGCAGGGGCCGACGCTGATCGAGGCCTTCACCTACCGCATGGGCGCGCACACCACGTCCGACGACCCGACCCGCTACCGGCTGGCCAGTGAGCTGGAGATCTGGCGACTGCGCGACCCGATCGAGCGGGTGAAGGCCTACCTCTCCCGCTCCGGCCAGGCCGACGCGAGCTTCTTCGACTCCGTCGAGGAGGAGGCGGTCGACCTGGCCGCCCAGGTCCGCGCGGCCTGCGTGGACATGCCGGACCCGGATCCGCTGGAGATCTTCAGCGAGGTGTACGCGGAGCAGACCCCGCACCTGACCGCTCAGCGCGACGGCTACGCGGCGTACCTCGACTCCTTCGAGGAGGCGCAGCACTGATGGCGACCTACACGCTGGCCAAGGCGCTGAACGACGGGTTGCGCGCGGCCATGGATGCGGATCCCAAGGTCCTGGTCATGGGCGAGGATGTGGGAAAGCTCGGCGGGGTCTTCCGGGTCACCGACGGCCTGCAGAAGGACTTCGGCGAAGACCGGGTCATCGACACCCCGCTGGCCGAGTCCGGGATCATCGGCACCGCGATCGGGCTGGCCATGCGCGGCTACCGGCCGGTCTGCGAGATCCAGTTCGACGGCTTCGTCTACCCGGCCTTCGATCAGATCGTCAGCCAACTGGCGAAGATGCACTACCGGTCCAAGGGCAACGTGGCGCTGCCGGTCACGATCCGGATCCCGTTCGGCGGCGGTATCGGTGCGGTCGAGCACCACAGCGAGTCCCCCGAGGCCTACTTCGCGCACACCGCCGGCCTCAAGGTCGTGGCCTGCTCGAACCCGGCCGACGGCTACCACATGATCAAGCAGGCGGTCGCGTCCGACGACCCGGTGATCTTCCTGGAGCCCAAGCGGCGCTATTGGGAGAAGGCCGAGTTCGACCAGTCCGACACCCCGCAGCAGCTGCACCAGGCCCGGGTCATCCGGCCGGGCACGGACCTGACCATCGCGGCGTACGGGCCGATGGTGAAGGTGGCCCTCGACGCCGCGACCGCGGCCGAGGAGGACGGGCGCCAGCTCGAGGTGATCGACCTGCGCTCGCTGTCCCCGTTGGACTCCGACACCGTGCTCGACTCGGTCCGGCGGACCGGCCGACTGGTGGTGGTGCACGAGGCGCCGGTGACGCTCGGCCTCGGGTCCGAGCTCGCCGCCCGCGTCACCGAGCAGGCGTTCTACTCGCTGGAGGCCCCGGTGCTGCGGGTGGGCGGGTTCGACACGCCCTATCCGCCGTCCCGGCTGGAGGAGGACTTCCTGCCCGACCTCGACCGGGTGCTCGACGCCGTCGACCGCTCGCTCGCCTTCTAGGAGACCTGGTGCCGACCTTCAAGCAGTTCAGGCTCCCCGACGCCGGGGAGGGGCTCACCGAGGCCGAGATCCTGAAGTGGTACGTCAAGCCCGGTGACCTGGTCGTCGTCAACCAGACGATCGTGGAGATCGAGACGGCCAAGGCGGCGGTCGAGCTGCCGAGCCCGTTCGCCGGCGCGATCACCGAGTTGCTCGTCCCGGAGGGCGCGACGGTCGACGTCGGGACGCCGATCGTGACCGTGGACGTCGACCCCGACGGCGCTCCCGGGGTGCCGGCCCAGGCCCAGGCGGCCGAGGACCTCGTGCCCTCGCCGCCGGCCGACGAGGCGGTCGAGCCCGGGCTCATCGGCAGCCCGGCACCGGGCGGCCGGACCGCGGTGCTCGTCGGGTATGGGCCGCGGTCCGTCGTGGCGAAGCGCCGCGCTCGCAAGGGCAGCAGCCCGGCCCCGGTCGCGACGGTTCACCCAGAGCCAGAGCCAGAGCCCGTCCCGGAGCCGCCCGCGCCACGGGAGCCGGTCCGGTCCAACGGGTCCGGCCAGGTCGCGGTGCTGGCCAAGCCACCGGTGCGCAAGCTGGCCCGGGATCTCGGGGTCGACCTCGCCACCGTGAACGGGTCCGGCCGTGGCGGCGTGATCACCCGCGCCGACATCGAGACGGCCGCCCAGTCGACGGGTCAGCCGGCGGCCGAGCCGGTCGCGGCGCCGGCGGCCGCCGTCTGGGACGGCACCCGGGAGCAGCGGATCCCGATCAAGGGGGTGCGCAAGCACACCGCGGCCGCGATGGTGTCCAGCGCGTTCACCGCTCCGCACGTCACGGAGTGGATGACGGTCGACATGACCGAGACGATGCGGCTGCGGGACCGCGTCGCCGCGATGCCGGACTTCGTCGGGATCAAGGTCAGCCCGCTGCTGTTCGTCGCCCGCGCGCTGCTGCTCGCGGTCCGGCGGCACCCGATGATCAATTCCGCCTGGGACGAGCAGGCGCAGGAGATCGTGGTCAAGGAGTACGTGAACCTGGGCATCGCGGCGGCCACGCCACGAGGGCTGGTCGTCCCGAACATCAAGGACGCGGCCCGGCTCTCGGTGCGGGAGCTGGCCGAGGCGATCAAGGGGCTGACCGACACGGCGCGGGCGGGCAAGACCACCCCGGCCGACATGTCCGGCGGGACGATCACGATCACCAACGTCGGCGTGTTCGGGGTCGACGGCGGGACGCCGATCCTCAACCCGGGTGAGACCGCGATCCTCGCGCTCGGCTCGGTCCGGGAGATGCCCTGGGTGGTGGACGGGCAGCTCGCGGTCCGGCAGGTGACCCAGCTGTCGCTGTCCTTCGACCACCGGATCGTCGACGGGCAGCTCGGGTCGCAGTTCCTGGCCGACCTGGCGGCGATGCTGGCCGATCCGAGCCTGGCCCTGGCCTGGGGGTGAGATCGAAGGGGACGAGCGCCACGCAACCTAACGATCGAAGGTGATCTGGCTTACGGGCCGAACATCGGGAATGTTTTCGTCCTCCTGAGCGTCGTACACGGCGTACCAACGAGGAGGATGAGGACAGTGCAGTCCCGGATGGACAAGTGGCGCGAGCGGCATGCGGCTCGGCGCGTGCGCAGTGTGCGGCGTGCCATGGACGCGGTCTCGGCGGGGACTCTGCAGGACGAACTGCAGACGTTCAGCCGTACTCAGACCAACCGCTGACGAACTAAACCCGGACCCGGCAGGTGTGCCCCACCTGCCGGGTCCGTTGGCGTCCGGGGTGCTGTTGCCCGCAGGGAACGCGGAGGGTGGCGGGAGAGTTTTGACGGCGTGCGGACGACGGGACGGGTGCGGGCGCCGGAGCTGCGGGGCGCGGGCGGCTGGCTGAACACCGGCGGCCGGGACGTCAGCCTCGCCGGCCTGCGGGGCCGGATCGTGCTGCTGGACTTCTGGACCTCGGCCTGCGCCAACTGCCTGCACGTCATCGACGAGCTGCGCCCGCTCGAGGCCACGTACGCCGACGTGCTCACCACCATCGGCGTCCACTCGCCGAAGTTCTCGCACGAGGCCGAGCACGCCGCGGTCGCCGCCGCCGTGCAGCGCTACGACGTCCGCTATCCGGTGCTCGACGACCCGGATCTCGCGACCTGGCGGCAGTACGCGGTGAACGCCTGGCCCACGCTCGTCCTCGTCGACCCCGACGGATACGTCGCCGCGACGCTGCTCGGCGAGGGTCACGCCGCCGAGCTCGACGAGCTCGTCGGCGAGCTGGTCGAGGAGTACGGCAGCCGGCTCCGGCGCGGCGACACCGCGGACGTGATCGGGGCCGAAGCCGTCGCCATCCCGGACGACACCGACCTGCGGTATCCGGGCGGGATCGCGGTCACGCCGAGCGGGACCCTGCTGGTCGCCGACGCCGGGCACCACTCGCTGGTCGAGCTCGCCGCCGACGGGGTGACCGTGCTGCGTCGCATCGGGTCGGGCGAGCGCGGCCGGGCCGACGGCGCCGCCGACGTCGCGAGCTTCGCCGGGCCGCAGGGGGTCGCGGTGCTCCCGGCCGGGGCCCTCGACGGGGTCGACGTGCTCGTCGCGGACACCGCCAACCACCTGGTCCGCGGCGTCCGGCTGGACACCGGCGAGGTCAGCACCGTCGCCGACCTGCCCCGGCTGCTCGCCGGCGCCGGCACCATCGCCGGCCCCATCCCGGGCGTCTTCTCCCCCTGGGACGTCGCCTGGTGGAACGGACGGATCGCGGTCGCCGCCGCGGGCGTACACCTCCTGCTGTCGGTGGACGCACGCGAGCCGCGGGGTGCGGTGCTGGCGGGGACGCGGGTGGAGGGGTTGCGGGACGGGCCGGCACTGGACGGGTGGTTGGCCCAGCCGAGCGCGCTTGCGCCGGACGGCGACACGCTCTGGTTCGCCGATGCCGAAACCTCCTCGCTGCGCACGCTGCGGGACGGCATCCTGCACACCCACGTCGGCGAGGGGCTGTTCGACTTCGGCCTGGTCGACGGGCCGGCCGAGCAGGCTCGGTTCCAGCACCCGCTCGGGATCACGCTGCTGCCGGACGGGGACGTCGCCGTGCTGGACACGTACAACGGGGCGGTCCGGCGCTACGACCCGCGGACCCGGACGGTCGACACGCTCGCGACCGGGCTGGCCGAGCCGACCGGCGCGGTCGTCGTCGGCACCGAGCTGGTCGTGGTCGAGTCAGCCGCGCACCGGCTCACCCGCATCCCGTTGCGGGCGACCGCCGAGGTCGGGACCGGCGAGGTCACGATCGAGGTCGTGTTCGTGCCGCCACCGGGCGAGAAGCTCGACGACCGGTACGGGCCCTCCACCAGCCTCATGATCAGCGGTCTCGAGTCCGGCCCGAGCCAGGGTCCGGAGCTGGTCCGGACGATCCCCATCGGGACGGAGCAGCGGCTGCGGGTCAGCGCGTACGCGGCCAGTTGCGACGAGGACGGCGAGTACCCGGCCTGTCACCTGGCCCGCCGCGACTGGGACCTCCGGGTCACCCCGGGCGGCCCCACCGACCTCCGGCTCACCCTCGCCTAGTCCTCGACGAGACGGGCGGGGGGACTGGTCCCCGGCGGACGGGCGGGACGAGGTGGGGCTGGCCCCTGACGAGACGAGGCGGGCGGCCGGTCCCCGACGGATCGGGCGGGCGGCTGGTCCTCGACGGGGACGGGGGACGAGGCGGGCGGCTAGTCCTCGACGGGGACGGCGGAGGGGACGAGGCGAGCGCGCAGGCGGGCGACGTCCTCGTCGCCGAAGCCGGCCGACGCCAGCCAGGCGAGCGCCCCGCCGTACTCCGAGTCCAGGTACGCGAGGAAGTCCGCCATCGTCGACGCCCGTGGCAGGTGGGCCTCGTCCGGCCGGCTGTCGAGGTCCTCCCGGTACGTCTCGCTGGCCCGCAACCGCGCCAGCAGCGGCTCGATCCGGTCGGCGGTCGCGGTGTAGTCGGCCACGATCCGCTCCCTCGGCACCCCGGCCGCGGACAGCGCGAGCGCGACGACCACGCCGGTCCGGTCCTTGCCGGCCGCGCAGTGCACCAGCGTCGCCCCGTCGGAGGTCGCGATCGCCCGCAGCGCGGCGACGATGTTGTCGGGCCGGTCCCGCAGGTAGGCCAGGTAGAACGCGATGGCCCGGTTGCCGGCCGGCAGTGCCGACTCGCGGCGGTCGTCCTCGCCCTCCTCCTGCCAGGGCAGCAGCGCGTCGGCGTCCACGTCGGTCCGGTCGCCGACCTCCGGGAACAGCGTGAGGTGCCGGATCGACACCGAGGGCTCGCGGGTCATCGGCCCGGGCCCCTCCAGCTCGACCTCGACCGTCGTCCGCAGGTCGACCACCGTACGGAGGCCGATCTCGCCGACGAGGAGACGGACGTCACCCGGGGTCAGACCCTGCAGGTTGTCCGAGCGCAACAGCCGGTGCGGCGCGATGTCGGGGCCCGACGACGTGGGCAGTCCGCCCAGGTCCCGGGCGTTGGCAGTGCCGTCGAGCGGCAACCAGAGCGGTTCGGCAGTCATCGTTTCCACACTATTCGCGCGGGCCGTCCGGGGCCGGCAACCTGACGTAGCGTCACAGCGTGCGGAAGCGCAGCCTGGTCATCGTCGCGACAGCGGCCGCCGTCGTCGCCGGTGCCGTGATCGCGGTCCTGCCGACGTCGCCGGTGAGCGCCGCGGCGCCGGCCTCGGCCCAGGCGCTGCTGGCCCGGATGACGCTGGACCAGCGGGTCGGCCAGCTGCTGATGGTCGGCGTCCCGGCCACCGGTGCGAGCGCCAAGGACCTGCAGCAGATCGGGCACTACCACGTCGGCGGCGTGATCCTCACCGGCCGCGGCACCGCCGGCACCGCCGCGACCGCCAGCCTCTCGGCCCAGCTGCAGACCCAGGCGACCGGCCCCGGCAACGCCGGCGTCCCGCTGCTGGTGAGCGCCGACCAGGAGGGCGGCGCGGTCCAGGTCCTCAAGGGCCCGGGCTTCTCCACGATCCCGAGTGCGCTGAGCCAGGGCACCGAGGCGACCGCGACGCTGCAGGCCCAGGCCCGGACCTGGGGCGCCCAGCTCCGCGCGGCCGCGGTGCGGGTCGACCTCGCGCCGGTCGCGGACACCGTGCCGGCCGGGGCGAACAACCCGCCGATCGGCAATTTCGACCGCCAGTTCGGCTCCAACCCGACCTCGGTGGCCACCCACGCCGGGGCGTTCGCCGCTGGCCTCGAGGGCGCGGGCGTCATCCCGACGATCAAGCACTTCCCCGGCCTTGGCCGGGTCACCGCGAACACCGACACCACCAGCGGCGTCACCGACACGGTCACCACCCGGACCGACCCGTTCCTGGCCCCGTTCCGGTACGCCGCCGGCATCGGCAGCCCGTTCGTGATGATGTCGACCGCGATCTACTCCCGGATCGACGCGAGCCGGCCGGCCGCGTTCTCGCCGACCGTGGTGACCGGCATGCTGCGCGGCGATCTCGGCTTCGGCGGCGTCGTGGTCTCCGACGACCTCGGCAACGCCCGTCAGGTCAGCGGCTTCACCCCGGGCAACCGGGCCCTCGACTTCGTCCAGGCCGGTGGCGACCTGGTGCTGACCGTGAACATCGCGACGCTGCCGGAGATGTTCCTGGCCCTGTTCGACAAGGCCAGGACGGACGCCGCGTTCGCGGCCCGGGTGAACCAGTCGGCCCTGCGGATCCTCACCGCCAAGCAGCAGCTCGGCCTGCTCGACCGGGCCTCGATGCGCGGTGACTTCACCGGCGACGGAACGGCCGAGAAGACGGTGTTCCGGCCCTCGACCGGGACCTGGTTCTCCCTCGGCCAGCCCGCGGTCACCTACGGCCAGCGCGGCGACATCCCGCTGCCGGCCGACTACAACGGCGACGGCCGTACGGACCTGTCGGTCTACCGGCCCTCGACGCACCAGTGGTTCGTGCGCGGCCAGTCCGCGATCACCTGGGGCCAGGACGGGGACATCCCGGTCCCGGCCGACTACGACGGGGACGGCCGGGTCGACCGCGCGGTGTTCCGGCCGTCCACCGACGTCTGGTACGTCTTCGGCCAGGCCGCGGTCGCCTTCGGCGGCCCCGGCGACATCCCGGTGCCGGGCGACTACGACGGCAACGGCGTCGCCGACCGGGCCGTGTTCCGCCCGGCCGACGGCACCTGGCACGTCGACGGGCAGGCCACCGTCGCCTGGGGTCAGGCCGGCGACGTCCCGGTGCCGGGCGACTGGACCGGCGACGGCGTCGCCGACCGCACGGTCTACCGCCCGGGCACCAACGTCTGGTGGATCCGCGGCGGGTCCACGCTGCACTTCGGCGCGGCCGGCGACCAGCTCGTGCCGGCCGACTACACCGGCGACGGGCGGCTGGACGCGGCCGTCTACCGGCCGTCGACGCACCAGTTCTTCGTGCTCGGGCAGTCCGCGGTGACCTTCGGCGTGGCCGGTGACCAGCCCGTTCTCGACGTCGCCGTGCTGCGCCGCGGAGTGTGAGGGGTGCGCCCGGGCCCCGGGCGCGCGAGGATTGGCCCGACGACCTCGGGAGGCCGTGATGGCGTACGACTTCGATCTGCTCGTGCTCGGATCCGGACCAGGAGGACAGAAGGCCGCGATCGCGGGCGCGAAGCTCGGCCGCCGCGTCGGAATCGTCGAGCGCAAGCACATGATCGGCGGGGTGTGCATCAACACTGGCACGATCCCGTCCAAGACCCTGCGCGAGGCGGTCCTGTACGTCACTGGGCTGGCCCAGCGCGAGTTCTACGGCCAGTCGTACCGGCTGAAGGACGACGTCACTGTCAGCGACCTGACCTCACGGACGCAGCACGTCATCGGCCGGGAGATCGACGTCATCCGCAGCCAGCTGGCCCGCAACCACGTGCAGCTGCTGGTCGGCATGGCCCGCTTCACCGGGCCGAACTCGGTCGTGGTCACCGCCGCCGACGGCACCGAGCGCCAGGCGACCTCGGAGAAGTTCGTCATCGCGGTCGGCACCAAGCCGGCCCGTCCGTCCACTGTGGACTTCGACGGGCGGACCGTGGTCGACTCCGACCAGATCCTCGACATGGACCACGTGCCGCCGTCGATGGTGGTGGTCGGCGCGGGTGTGATCGGCATCGAGTACGCATCGATGTTCGCCGCGCTCGGCACCAAGGTCACCGTGGTCGAGCGCCGCGACCGGATGCTGGAGTTCTGCGACCTGGAGATCATCGAGGCGCTGAAGTACCAGCTGCGGGACCTGGCCGTGACGTTCCGGTTCCGGGAGACGGTCGCCCGGGTCGAGCGGCATGAAGGCGGCACGCTGACGTTCCTGGAGAGCGGCAAGCGGATCCCGGCCGACACCGTCATGTATTCGGCCGGCCGGCAGGGCGTCACCGACCCGCTCGACCTGGAGAAGGCCGGCCTGGAGGCCGACGCCCGCGGCCGGATCAAGGTCGACGACGACTACCGCACCTCCGCCCCGCACGTGTACGCGGTGGGCGACGTCATCGGCTTCCCGGCGCTGGCCGCGACCTCGATGGAACAGGGCCGGCGGGCGGCCTACCACGCCTGCGGCGAGCCGGTCAGCACGCCGATGAACGACTGCCAGCCGATCGGGATCTACACGATCCCCGAGATCTCCTACGTCGGGAAGACCGAGGACGAGCTGACCGAGGAGTCGATCCCGTTCGAGGTCGGCATCTCCCGCTACCGGGAGCTGGCCCGCGGCGCGATCCTCGGCGACTCGTACGGGATGCTGAAGCTGCTGGTGCACTCCGAGGACCGCACGCTGCTCGGCGTCCATGTCTTCGGCACCGGCGCGACCGAGCTCGTCCACATCGGACAGACGGTGATGGGCTGCGGCGGCACGATCGACTACCTGGTCGACGCGGTGTTCAACTACCCGACGCTGGCCGAGTCGTACAAGGTGGCGGCGCTGGACGCGATGAACAAGATGCGGGCGGTGGCCCGGATGTCGCTGCTATGAGTCCTTGGTCGTCCCGCCGGTTGGCTGGCACTACGAGTTCTTGGTCGTCCGGTCGGTTGGCTGGCATTACGAGTTCTTGGTCGTCCCGCCGGTTAGCTGGCACAGTGAGAATCGCCCGGTGAGAGTCGTTCCCTCCGTATCCGGGCCGGAGGCCGAGTTGGCCCGGCTGTCCCGGCCGACCGGCCCGTGGCTGCACCTGCTCGACGCGGCGCCGGCCGACGCCCGGCAGCTCGGTTGGCTGCTCGGGCAGGACGGCATCGTGGTCCGGCAGCTGCGCGGGCACTGCGGCCGCTCCACGTACGGGCTGCTGGACGAGATCGGTGCGGCGCTGCAGCTGCCGGGCGACCCGGCCGAGGACTGGGCCGGGCTGACCGCGCTGCTCACCGACCTGTCCTGGCTGCCGGGCGAGGGACACGTCCTGGTGGTGACCCGGGCGGCGCTGCTGCTCGCGGCCGAGCGGCTGGACGCGCTGCGCGGGCTGGTCGACGTGGTCCGCGACGTCGCCCGGGCCCGGGCCGAGGAGGGCGAGCCGCTCCCGTTCCATCTCGTGCTGCAGGACGACACGATCGGGCTGGCGGCGCTGCGGGCCCGGCTCGACGCGGCCGGCGCGCGGTACGCCGAGCTGGTCGGCTGGGACGCCGAGGAGCCGTCCGCGGCGACCTCCGTCTCGGCCCGGTCGACCTTGTCCGGCGGGCCGGCCGACGCGGTCGACGCGGCGGCGGGCACGGTCGCGTCCACTGTGGACGGTGTGCGGAGGCTCGGCCGGGTCTGGGAGGAGTTCCGCGGCGGGTCGTCCGGCCGGGTCCGGGTGTACGTCCCGGTGCTGGCGGGACCCGTCGACCTGGCCGCGGTGGTGGCGGCGCTGGCCGGAACGGTCGCGGCGGCCGGGGAGTCGTGCGTGGTCGTCCCGGTGCCGGAAGAGGCGTCGTCGGCCGACGCGCGGCAGCGGGCGCTCGCCGCGGCGGCGACGGAGGTCTGGCCCAGCCCGGGCCCCGGACCGGAGCATGCGGCGGTCGCGGAGCCCGAGACGCCGGCCGCAATCGGCCTCCCGATGGCGACCGCGCCGGTCGCGCCACCGCTCGAGACCCAGGCGGCGCCGGCCCGTGACGCGCCGGCCCGTGACGCGCCGGCCCGGGACGCGCCGGCCCGGGAGGCGGCAGTCCGGGAGACGGCGGCCCGGGAGACGGCGGCCGGGGACGCGGCGGCCCGGGAGGCGGCGACGCGAGAGGCGGCGACGCGAGAGGCGGCGGCCGGGGACGCGGCGGTTCCCGAGGCGGCGGTTCCGGAGGTGTCGGTTCCGGAGGTGTCGGTTCCGGAGGTGCCGGTTCCGGAGGTGCCGGTTCCGGAGGCGGCGGCGACCGAGATCATTCCGGCGGTCGAGTCGCCGCCGACGGTCGAGATCCCGGCCCAGCGACCCGCACCGGAACCGGAACCCGGCCCGCACGATCGCCCCGGCGCCCCGTTCGAGCTGATCGCGGCCAACCTGCAATGGCCGTTCGACACCGGCTCGGACGACAACGACCCCGTCGACGCCGCCCTGCTCGCGCACGCGGCCGGCAGCGGGCGGACCGCGGCGTTGTTCCGGACCTGGGTCCAGGACCCGGACGGCAGCTGGGTCCGGGTCGTGCTCGGGTACGTCAACCGCAGCTCGATCGCCGACGTCGAGTCCGAGCGGACCGCGCTGGTGGACACCCTGCAGGGGTCCGGCGCGGCCCGCTGCTGCGTCGAGGTGCTGGCCGCGAACGACGTCTCCGAGGCGCACCGCTGGCTCGAAGCCCGCTGCCGCCCGCTGTGGCCGGCCCCGCCGGAGCGATTCGTCCTGCCCGACGACGCGACGTTCACCCCGGGACCCGGGCTGGACGACCCGGAGCACGGACCGGCGCTGACCGCGCTGGCCGACTGGGCCGCCGACCGGGCCGGCGTCGTCGGCCTCGTCACCGCGTACGCGGAGGGCCGGCTGGTGGTCGGCGCCGCGCTGACCGGCGAGGCCGACCCGGAGGAGGTCCGGGCGAGCGCGCCGAGCCCGGTCGAGCCGTTCGCGCCGGCCCGCGGCCTGTCCCCGGTGCACCTGCGGCTGACCCGCTCCTCGACCCGGGTCTGGACCCGCCGGGCCGAGCGGGCCGCGCCGGCACCGGCCGCCGCCACCGACGGCACGCTGGCCCGGCCCACCCCGCCGTCCGTGACCAACCTCGGGCCGCCGCCGGTCCGGGACACCGACGAGGAGCGCGGCGACACCGTCGTCGACGGGTTCACGCTGGTCGGCATCGACCGCGACACCGCGGTGGCCAAGGGCGACCCCGAGCCGGACGCGTACGACGCCGCGCTGGTCGAGTGGGCCAGGTCCGCGTCCGGGGCGGTCGCGCTGCTGCGGAGCGTGACCGAGGAGCAGCTGAAGGTCTACTGCCTCGCGGTCGCGGAGACCGTGGACCCGGAGGGGATGCGGCGGGAGATGGCGCTGGCGGCGGGGCGGGCCGGGCTGGGGCGGGCCGCGCTCGAGGCGTTCCAGCCGGCCGGCGCGATCTCCGCCTTCCACCTCGACCTCGCCGTCGGCAGCACCCGCCTCTGGCCTGGTACCGGCTGAGCCGGCGCCGGCAGCCCCGAGCCGCCCGGCGCGCGGCGGCTCCGCCCCGCGGCGGCCCCGCACTCCGGCCCGGGGCGGCCTGTACCCCGCCGGCGGGGGTCCGGGTCAGGTCTGAGTTTGGGCGCGGCGGAGGAGGAGGGAGCGTTCCTGCTCGTTGGTGGCGAGCGCGGCGGCCCGCCCGAACGCGGCCGCCGCCTCGGTCCGTCGCCCGAGCCGCACCAGCAGGTCCCCCTGCACGCTCGGCAGCAGGTGGTAGTCCCGCAGCGCCGGCGTCCCGCCCAGCGCGTCCACGATCGCCAACCCCGCCGCCGGCCCGTACGCCTCCGCGACCGCGACGGCCCGGTTCAGCTCGACCACCGGCGACCCGGTCGCCGCCGCGAGCTGCCCGTACAGCGCGGCGATCCGGACCCAGTCCGTCGCGGCGACCGACGGCGCGACCGCGTGACAGGCGGCGATCGCCGCCTGCATCGCGTACATCCCGGTCGAGCCGGCCCGCTCCAGCGCCACCAGCCCGGCCGCGATCTGGCCGGCGTCCCACGTGGTCCGGTCCTGGTCCCGCAGCAGCACCGGCTCGCCGGACGGCCCGACCCGGGCCGCCGACCGGGAGGCCTGCAGCAGCATCAGCGCGAGCAGCCCGTGCACCTCCGGCTCCCGCGGCGCGACCGAGGCCAGCAGCCGCCCGAGCCGCAGCGCCTCGTCACAGAGGGCCGGGCGGAGCCAGTCGTCGCCGGCGGTGGCCGCGTACCCCTCGTTGAAGACCAGGTAGACGACCTCCAGCACGGACGCCAGCCGCTCCGGCCGCTCCGGCCCGGACGGCACCTCGAACGGCACGCCCGCCGAAGCCAGCGTCCGCTTGGCCCGGCTGATCCGCTGCGCGACCGTGGCCTCGGAGGCCAGGAATGCGCGGGCGATCTCGCGGGTCGACAGCCCGCCGACGAGCCGCAGCGTGAGCGCCACCCGCGACTCGGTGGTGAGCACGGGGTGGCAGGACATGAACATCAGCCGCAGTACGTCGTCCTCGATGTGGTCGACGGCGGCATCCAGATCAGGCATGACCGGCTCCGGCACGACCGCCGGGGTGAGCGCGCGCAGTCGCGCGGCCCGGCGGAAGTGGTCGATCGCGCGGCGCTTGGACACGGCCATGAGCCAGGCGCCCGGGTTGTCCGGGACGCCCGACTCCGGCCACTGCTCCAGGGCGGCGACGAGCGCGTCCTGGGCGAGATCCTCGGCCAGGCCGAGGTCGTACGTCATCCGCGCCAGCCCGGCGACGAGCCGCGCCGCCTCGGCCCTCCAGACCGTGCTGACCACCTCGGGTGCCGTCACGAGCCCGATCAGATCGGGCGGCGACGACCCCGGCAAGTCAGCCCTCGATCTGACGGACCTCGGCCTCGCCCTCCCAGGACGGCCAGTGGTCCGCGTGCACCTGCACGATCTTGCGGGCGGCCTCGACGGCCTCGGCGAACGTGTCGACCTCGACGATCGCGTAGCCGCCGACCAGCTCCCTGGTTTCCGCGAACGGCCCGTCCAGGATCGTGGTCCTCCCCGCGGTCGTCCGGATCCGGGCGCCGGCCGTCGCGCTCGGCACCAGCCCGTTGGTGTCGATCAGCTTCAGGCTCGCGTCGATCTCCTTGATGACCGCGTCCATGGCCGGGTAGAGCTCCGCCGGCGCCTCGCCGACCTGCTCGCCCATCTTCAGCAGGGTGAGAACCCGCATCGTCCTTCTCCTCGCGTCGTCGGTGTCGTTCGTCAACGCGTCGTAGGGACCACGGAGTTCTCGACATCGGGCGAGAAGAAAACTAGAAGCTCTCCTCCGGCAGGTCCATCAGCGCGTTGTCGGTGCTCTCGACGACCTTGCGGCGCGCGGTCAGCTCCGGCAGCACGGTGGTGGCGAAGAACCGGGCCGAGGCCACCTTGCCCTCGTAGAACGCCCGGTCCCGGGCCGAGGCCGTGCCGCTGTCCAGCGCGGCCACCGCGACCGCGGCGCTGCGGACGAGCAGCCAGCCGACGACCAGGTCGCCGAGCGACAGCAGCAGCCGGGTGGTGTTCTGCCCGACCTTGTAGACCTCGGTGACGTCCTGCTGCCCGGCCATCAGGTAGCCGACCATCGACCCGACCATCGCCTGCACGTCGGCCAGCGCGGTCGCCAGTGCCGCCCGCTCCTCCTTCAGCCGCCCGTTGCCGTCCTCGCTCGCGGCGAACGTGCCGATCTCGGTGGCCAGCGCGGTCAGCGCCGCCCCCTTGTCCCGCACGATCTTGCGGAAGAACAGGTCGAGACCCTGGATCGAGGTGGTGCCCTCGTAGACGCTGTCGATCTTGGCGTCCCGGATGTACTGCTCGATCGGGTAGTCCTGCAGGTAGCCGGAGCCGCCGTAGACCTGCAGTGACTGGGCCAGCAGCTCGTAGGACCGCTCCGAGCCGAGGCCCTTGACCAGTGGCAGCAGCAGGTCGTTGAGCCGGGCGGCGGCGTCGTCCTTCTCGCCCCGGGAATCGGCCACGATCACCGCGTCCTGCTGGGTCGCGGTGTAGAGCATGAGCGCCCGCATGCCCTCCGCGTACGACTTCTGCAGCATGAGCATGCGCCGCACGTCCGGGTGGTGGATGATCGTCACCCGCGGCGCGGTCTTGTCCGTCATCTGCGTGAGGTCGGCGCTCTGCACCCGGGTCTTGGCGTAGTCCAGCGCGTTGAGGTAGCCCGTGGACAGCGTCGCGATCGCCTTGGTGCCGACCATCATCCGGGCGCTCTCGATGACGTTGAACATCTGCCGGATGCCGTCGTGCTTGTCGCCGATCAGCCAGCCCACGGCCGGCTCCCGCTCGCCGAAGGTCAGCTCGCAGGTGGTGGAGACCTTCAGGCCCATCTTCTTCTCGAGGTTGGTGACGTAGACGCCGTTGCGCTCGCCCAGCTCACCGGTCTCGAGGTCGACGTGGAACTTCGGCACCACGAACATCGACAGGCCCTTGGTGCCGGGGCCGGCGCCCTCGGGGCGGGCCAGCACGTAGTGCACGATGTTCTCGGTCAGGTCCTGGTCGCCCGAGGTGATGAACCGCTTCACGCCCTCGAGGTGCCACGACCCGTCCGGCTGCGCGATCGCCTTGGTCCGGCCCGCACCGACGTCGGAACCCGCGTCGGGCTCGGTGAGCACCATCGTGGAGCCCCACCGCTTGTCGACCATCCACCGGGCCCACTTCTTCTGGTCCTCGGTGCCGATCCGCCAGAGCAGGGTGGAGAAGGACATGCCCGACGAGTACATGTGCACGGCCGGGTTGGCGCCGAGGATCATCTCTTCCGCGCCCCACCGCAGCGAGGCCGGCACCACGGTGCCGCCGAGCCCGGCCGGGACCTGCATCCGCCACCACTCGGCGTCCATGTAGGCCCGCCACGACTTCTTGAACGCCTCCGGCAGCGTGGCCGAGTGGGTCTCCGGGTCGAAGACCGGCGGGTGGCGGTCGGAGTCGAGCAGCGACTCCGCGACCGGGCCGACGGCGAGCCGCTCGACCTCGGACAGGATCCCGCGCGCGGTCTCCTCGTCCACCTCCTCGAACGGTCCCTGACCGAGCCGGTCCTGGATCCGCAGCAGCTCGAAGAGCGTGAATTCGGTGTCCCGCACGTTGCTCTTGTAGTGGCCCATCGCCGGGTGACTCCGTTCGACCGTACGGCTACTCGTCGGTAACCTCCACGGTATTACCGGCTGGTAACCTATGCAAGCCGATTCGTCCGACCGGGCATGGTGAGAGGCGTTACTCCTCCAGGCGGCGCTTGATCTCGGCCAGCGCCGCCAGGGTCAGCTCCTCGGTCCGGGCGTGGGTGACCCCCGCCTCGCTCAGCATCGCGCCGAGCGCGCCCTCGTCGGTGAGCAGCCCGAGCAGGATGTGCTCGGTGCCGACATAGTTGTGGCCGAGCCGGAGCGCCTCCCGCAGGGTGAGGGCGAGCAGCCGGCGCGTGTCGGCCGAGAACGGGATGTGCCCGTCGGGGCTGCCGCCGCCCTCGCCGAGCACGGTGAGCGTCCTGCCCCGCAGGTCCGCCACCGGCACCTGGGCCGCGACGGTGCGGGTGGCCAGGCTGTGGGGGTCGGCGAGCAGGCCGAGCAGCAGGTGCCCGGGCTCGACCTGGTCGTGCCCGGTCTGCCGGGCCAGGCCGGCGGTGTCGGCCACGGCCTTGCGGGCCCGGTCGGTGAAGCGGGCCCAGTTGCCCAGCTCCGGCACCACGTCCGAGCTGCGCGGCACGAACCGCTTCTGCGCGGCCTGCTTGGTCACGCCCATGCTGCGGCCGATGTCGGTCCAGGAGGCGCCGGCCCGGCGGGCCTGGTCGACGAAGTGGCCGACGAGGTGGTCGGCCACGTCGCCGAGCTGGTCGGCGACGAGCACCGCGTCGGAGAGGGAGGCGAGCGGGTCGCCGTCGGGATGCTGAGCCCGGACGACCGCGATGAGGTCGTCGAGCCGTACGGGGGCGGGGTCCGTCATGCGGTCAACGTTAGGTTGACGATCCGCCGGCCGTCAACCTTTGGTTGACGAGGCGCGGCGCAGGATCAGCTCCAGGACCGCGGGGTGGGCGACCAGTGGCGCCGCGACCACGTCCGCGCCGGCCGTGGCCAGCCGGTCGGCGAAGGTGCCCGGCGCCAGGAGATAGGTCGCGATCGCAACCCGGGAGCTGTCGGCCGCCCGGCGCGCCGCCGCGACCGCTTCGGCCACGTCCGGTTGTGCGGTCGAACCGAACCCCGTGGTCACCTCTGTCCGTACTCCCGAGCGTCGGGTCAGTTCGATGGACAGGAGGCGGCCCTGCTCGTGGACGGACGCGACGGCGGCCGGGTCGGAGGAGCCGGCGGCGGCGAGCACCACCGTGTCGCCGGGTCGGTGGCCGGCCTCGTCCAGCCGGTCGGCCAGCGCGACCGCGAGCAGCGGGTCGGGTCCGAGGACGGCGGCGTGGGCCGTCCCGGGGCGGCCGGCCGCGATCGCCGCGGGCAGATCCACCCGATCGTGGTAACCGGAGGCGAGCAGCAGTGGCACCAACACCGCCCGCCGGTGCGTTGGGATGGCTGCGAGCGCGGTCCGGACGTCCGGCTCAGCCAGCTCGATGAACGCCGGTCGAACATCCAGGGCTGGACATCTTGTGCGCAGAGCGTCAACAATCTGCAACACCGAGTGAACGCCAGCCGGGTTCCGGGTTCCGTGGACCACGGCGAGCAAGACGTCCCATTCGTACGCTCTGCCCCCTTTGCTTTTTATGTCCCACCCCCTATGCTGGACACGTGCTTGCACATGCACCGAGTCTTGCCGACACCGCGCGCGACGTCGCGTCCGGTGTCGCCGACTCTGCCCGGCTGCACGAGGTCTTCCTCGCGGCCACGATCTACTGCGAGCGGGGTGCCGACCCGGGGTTCCGGGCGCTCGGCGTTCCGCACGCCGGGGTCGTTCCCGTCTTCAGTTCGGTCGAACAGCTCGCCCTCGCCCGCGGCACCGTCGGCTGGTTCTCGATGAGCGGCGCCGACCTGCTGGCCCAGCTGCCGGCCGGTTACGACCTCGTGCTGGACATCGCCGGCCCGCAGCCGCTGCGGTTGCACACCGATGCGATGGGCGTCCACGCGACGGTCTCCCTCGGGGCGGTGGGCTGATGTTCCGGGTCCAGCCCGACATGCTCCGCACCAGCACCCGTGCGCTCAAGGACGTCTCCGACGTGTCCCACTCGCTGGACGCGTCCCGCGGGGAGATCTCCGACCGGCTCAGCCGGTCGGGCTCGGACGCGGTCGGCCGGTCGGCCGAGGCCTTCCTCGATGCCTGGGGTCTCGGGCTGCGCGGGGTGGCCGAGCGGGTCCAGCAGCTCGGCGGCGCCCTGCAGCACGCCTCCGCGGAGTACGAGCAGGCCGAGCACCAGCTCCGCGGGCATCTCGGCAGCGGCGGCCCGGACGGTGGCGGGGCATGAGCTCGGTGACGCCCGGGGTGAACCCGGCCGACCTGATCCCGGGCGACCCGGACCAGGTCGACCAGGTCGCGATGCGATTGACCAGGGTCGCGGCCAGCGCGAGCGACGCCGCCGGCAAGCTCGAGATGCTCGACGCCGACGTCTGGTCCGGCGCCGCGGCAGAGCTCTACCGGGGGGCGATCGGCGACGTGCCGAGCCGGCTCACGGGCGCGGCCACCGCGTTCGGGACGGCTGCGCAGGCGCTGCGGGACTATGCGCGCACCCTGCGCGACGCCCAGGCGACAGCGGCCAACGCCGTCCGGATGGTCGAGCGGTCGACCCCCGAGACGGCCGCCGCGGACCAGCAGTCGGCCGACGCCCTGCTGGCGCGGGCGACCGACGAGGTCGACACCGCCGGCCGGATCGCGGTCGAGCGGCTGGCCCGGGCCCAGGCCGACGCGCCGACCCTGCCGCCGCCCGGCAGCGGCGGCGAGCTCGCGCTGCGGATCGGCTCCGAGCACCAGGTCGACGACCCGGGGCAGTACGTGTCCCGGCCCGGCGACTGGAGCGGCTCGGTCGCCGAGATGCGCTACACCTCCCCGCACGACGTGCCGTTCGCCGGCGCGTTGGGTGGCGAGTCCGCCCCCGGCGGCGGCACCGGCGAGGCCGGCTGGCAGGGCTGGGTCGCGTCCGGTTCCGGACGCGGGGTCGGGGTGGTCGAGGTCGGCACGGTGGTGGCCGCGGGAGCCGCGGTGGCGGCCGTCACGGTCATCGGCCGGCGCCGCGACCGGACCGCGTTGGGCCTGGTAGGACTGGACGAAGCCGAGCTGCGGCGGCGTCGCGAGGAGTTCGGCGGCGCCCGTCATCGCGACTCCACGCTGGGCCCCGCCGGCCGGGCCGCTCGGCTGGGGGCACCCGACGCCTGGCGCACACGTCTTGCGTCGATCACCCGTCCGCCGGGTACGGTCCAGCACTGGACCGGTTCCGGTGCCGGTCGGGTCCCGCGCGCCAGCGTGCTCGATCGTTCCGGGCCGATCGATCGAGACGTGAGAGGAGCGGTCCTGCGCGTCGGGCGTCCGGCGACCGAAGCTTCGTGAGCCGCGTCCGATCCGCCGACGTTCGCGCCAGCAGCTGGGGGCCTGACAGTGCCGACCGAGGCACCGAACGACCACTCCGGAGCGGAGCCCGACCCGGACGACCCCGGGGCGGAGCTCGGCTTCCGGCCGGTCAACGACCTCGAAGGAATCCTGATCCGCTCTGTGCTCTCCGGAGCCCGGGCGACCCTCCTGCGCGCCCTGGCCCGCTCCACCCTGTGCGTACCGGTCCTGACTGAAAAGCCTGATCACGGCCCCTTCGAGGCTGCCGGTCTGGGTGCGGCTGCAGCCGGTGAGGTGCACCTACCGTGCGTCACGGATTCCGAAGGCAGACACGCCTTGGTCTACACCTCGTACCGCCAGATGGCGCTCGCGCACAGCCTGCCGGATGACGCACCGTGGACAGAGGTTCCGGTGGGCACGTTGTTCGAGAAGTGGCCGCCGGATGTCGATGCCTGGCTGAACGGAGGCGGCGAGTTGGGCTTCCCCCTCGACCCGACGGACATCTCCACAGTGGCGGATCTTGCGGCCGGACTGGAGGTCGACGAGGCGTACGAGATCGGTCCCGATGATGCCTTCTCGGACTTCCCCGGCCCGGCCGTGCCCGACCAGGTCGACTGCGCGGTCGTGCTGGCGTTGTTCGAGGTGCCCGAGGTGCTGGAGGTCGTCCGGATCTTCCGGCGGCTGGAGGAACCCGGCGGCCGGACCTGGCGGATCCTGCTCGTCCTGGTCGACGCGGGGGCGCAGGGCATGGAGATCGCGCAGACCGTCGCCGACGCCGTGAACGACGCATCCGACGAGTGCTGCGAGGTGCACGTCGCGGACGTCCACGACGACGAGGTGTACGACGCGGTCTCGCACTTCCTGCAGGCCGGGGTGCCGCTCTGGCGTCGCCAGGGCCTGCAGGTCCCGGACACGCTCGAAGGCCTCGACGGAGCCTAGATCAGGTCTGACACCACGTACGCTCGGCGCTCGTGCCGTCTCACCACCGCGGGTCGCGTCATCCCCTCCGCTGGGCGGTGCCGGTCGCGGTGCTCGCGCTCGTCGCGCTGGCCGTCCTGATCCGCCCGGCGTTCGGGCGCGGCCGGGACGACACGGTGCGGGCCGCGGCCGCGACGACGGCGGCCGCCTCGACGCCGGTCGCCTCGACGCCGGCGCCGAGCCCGCCGGCAACGGCCGGTCCCACTCCGGAGCCGACCACAGCCCGGCCGGCCACGCCGCCGCCGACGACCCAGGCGCCGATCCCGAACAGCGCGTCCGGCCGGCTGGCCGTGGTCCCGGGTGAGGTCGCGCCGGACGGCCGCGGCACCCCGCTGAGCTACACGCTGGAGATCGAGGCCGGGCTGCCGCTGGACGGGCCGGCGATCGCGGCGCAGATCCAGCGCACGCTGACCGACCCGCGCGGCTGGGAGCCGATCGAGCACGTCGCGTTCACCCGGACCGCGCAGAACGCGTCGTTCCAGCTGATCCTCGCGTCGCCCACGCTGGTCGACAAGCTCTGCTACCCGCTCGACACGGTCGGCGAGCTCTCCTGCCGCAACGGCAACAGGGTGATCCTCAACGCCAAGCGCTGGGTCGACGCGGTGCCCTGGTACGGCGGACACCTCGACCTCTACCGCGAGTACCTCGTCAACCACGAGGTCGGGCACCGGCTCGGCCACGGCCACAAGACCTGCCCGGCGCCGGGTGCCCCCGCTCCAGTGATGGTCCAGCAGTCGAAATCCCTCTACGGCTGCAAGGCGAACCCCTGGCCCTCGGTCGCCTATTAGCCGTCGGGTCTCCTCCACCGAGCCCGCCGAGGCCATCACCCCGGAGACCCGATGGCGCTCACCCGAGGGCGGCGTTCACGACTGCGCGGGCTTCTTCCTGGACCTTGGCGAGGTGGTCGGGGCCGCGGAAGGACTCGGCGTAGACCTTGTAGACGTCCTCGGTGCCGGACGGGCGGGCCGCGAACCAGGCCTGCTCGGTGCGGACCACGAGCCCGCCGATGGCCGCGCCGTTGCCCGGCGCGGACGTGAGCTTCTCGGTGATCGGGTCGCCGGCCAGCTCGGTCGCGCTCACCTGCTCGGGCGAGAGTGCGGCCAGCGCGGCCTTCTGCTCCCGCGACGCCGGCTCGTCCACCCGCGCGTACGCCGGGTCGCCGAAGCGGGAGACCAGGTCCGCGTAGTGCTCGCCCGGCGTCCGGCCGGTGACGGCGGTGATCTCCGAGGCCAGCAGCGCCAGCAGGATGCCGTCCTTGTCGGTCGTCCAGGTGGCGCCGTCGCGGCGCAGGAACGACGCCCCGGCGCTCTCCTCACCGCCGAAGCCGACCGAGGAGTCCAGCAGCCCCGGCACGAACCACTTGAACCCGACCGGCACCTCGATCAGCTGCCGGCCGAGGTCGGCCGCGACCCGGTCGATCATCCGCGAGGACACGATGGTCTTGCCGATCGCCGCGCTCGACGGCCAGCCGTCCCGGTGCGCGAACAGGTACGAGATCGCGACCGCGAGGTAGTGGTTCGGGTTGAGCAGCCCGGCGTCCGGGGTGACGATGCCGTGCCGGTCGGCGTCCGCGTCGTTGCCGGTGGCGATCTGGTAGCGGTCCTTGTTCTGGATCAGCGACGCCATCGCGTACGGCGAGGAGCAGTCCATCCGGATCTTGCCGTCCCAGTCCAGCGTCATGAACCGCCAGGTCGGGTCCACGAGCGGGTTCACCACGGTGAGGTCCAGGCCGTAGCGGGAGCCGATCTCCCCCCAGTACGGCACCGAGGCGCCGCCGAGCGGGTCGGCCCCGATCCGGATCCCGGCCGAGCGGACCGCGTCCAGGTCGAGCGCGGCGCCGAGGTCGCCGACGTAGGAATCGACGTAGTCGAAGGTGCCGGTGGTGGAGGCGGCGCGGGCCTGCGCGTACGTGACCCGGCGGACGCCCTTGAGCCCGTCACCGAGCAGCTCGTTGGCCCGGTCCTGGATCCACTTCGTCGCGTCGGTGTCGGCCGGCCCGCCGTTGGGCGGGTTGTACTTGAAGCCGCCGTCCCGGGGCGGGTTGTGGGACGGCGTGACGACCACGCCGTCGGCCAGCCCGTCGGTCCGGCCGCGGTTGTAGGTGAGGATCGCGTGCGACACCGCCGGCGTCGGCGTGTACGTGTCCTGCGAGTCGATCAGCACCCGCACGTCGTTGGCCGCGAACACCTCCAGCGCGTCCACGAACGCCGGCTCGGACAGCGCGTGCGTGTCCCGGCCGAGGAACAGCGGCCCGTCGGTGCCGGCCCGCATCCGGTAGTCGCAGATCGCCTGGCTGGTGGCGACGATGTGGTCGGAGTTGAACGACAGGCTCAACGCCGAGCCCCGGTGCCCGGAGGTGCCGAAGGCGACCCGCTGGTCGACCTGGTTCACGTCCGGGTGCTCGGCGTAGTACGCCGTGACGAGCTTGGGGACGTCGACGAGGTCGGCGGGGCTCGCCGGCTGGCCGGCGCGATCGGACGGCGGCATCGCGGACCTCCGCGGACGGTGGCTGGTCACCGAAACCCTACCGACATGGCGCGGGCGTACGCTCTGCTGGAACCTCAGCGCACTCCCGGGGAGGCCGCCATGGCCATCGGACTCGTCGACCCGCCCGTCCGGACGGATGACCGGAGGAGCCGGCCCGGCCGGCTGGCCGCGGTACGGGAGCGGTTGCGCCGCCCCGAGCGGGACGCCGAGCTGGACCGGATCCGCCGGCTGGAGGGCACCACCGCGTTGCTGGAGCGGGCCCGCGCCATGGTCGCGGACGGCTGGGTCCAGGACTCGTTCTACGTGGTCCGCGGCCGCACCGGGGAGACGAAGCCGGTCAGCCCGTTCGGGCTGCTCCTGCTCACCCGCTCCGACGTGGTCGGGGCCTGCCTGGTCGGCGCCGTCGCGCACGCCTCCGCCACCGTCGACCGGCAGGACCGGCGCAGCCAGGCCGCGCTCGCGGTCGACACGCTCTGGCAGGCGCTGGCCGAGGACACCGGCGCGGCCGGCCCGCCGGACACCGCCCACCCCGCGGCCCGGGCCGCCCGGGTCCGCGAGCTCGCCCACTGGAACGACGAGCCGCAGCGGTCCCGCGAGGACGTGCTCGGCCTGCTCGACCGGTCCATCTCGCACACGATCATCGAGTCGGTCCGCTAGAGCTCGTCTGCAAGCCGGGGACGCACGCCGTCGGCCGGCGATGAACGCCGTCCGCCTCGCGACGGACCAACACCCTGAGTCATCGGTGAGGTAGACCGCGCCACCCTAACGGGTGCATTTTGTCACCCTTACTCATAGCTGAGACCTGCGAGAACGCGATGTAACCTGTCACGGCCTGCTTGCGGCATGTGCGCAGTGTGTCTTCGGGGTCGAGTACGCCCGCGCCTGGCGTTCCGAGCGGGCGACTCAACCAGCCTCGAAGGGAGCTGCCAGCGTGGTGAATCCGGGCCGGCACCGTCGCGACACGGGCGAGGAAGTGCCCTGGTACGAATCGCGGCGCGTGGTCGGCCGCCGGCCCGGCTGGATCGGCCCCGCCGCCGTCGGCACCGGCTCGATCCTGCTGGTCGTCGGCGCGCTGCTGATCGGCAGCTCGTTCGTCCCGGCGAAGCTGGCCGGGCACACCGGGTGTGCCGGCCCCCGGACCACCGCCACGGTGGCCGCGTCCCCGGACCAGGCCCCGGTGCTGCAACGGCTCGCGGCGCTGTGGTCGCTGACCGAGCCCCGGGTCGGCGCCGCCTGCGCCTCGGTCGCGGTGGTCGCGGCCGAGTCGGCGGCGGTCGCCTCCACCCTCGGCACCGACGCCCCCAGCGGCAAGCCGGACGTCTGGGCCCCGGAGTCCGCGGTCTGGGCCGGGCTGGCCGCGCCCCGTCCGGAGGCCGCCGCCGCGCTGCCCCGGACCGGGCCGAGCCTGGCCACCACGCCGGTGGTCATGGCCGTGGCGCGGGACCGGGCCAGGGCGCTGGGCTGGCCGGCCCAGAAGCTGTCCTGGCAGGCGGTGCTGGCCGGGATGGCCCAGGACCCGACCTGGGGGCGGTACGGGCACCGGAACTGGGGCCCGTTCGTGATCGGCATGGGCGACCCGACCCGCTCGACCGCCGCGCTGCACACCCTGCTCGCGGTCACCGACGTGGACCGGGACGGCGCGGTCGAGCCGGAGGAGATCCCCAACGAGCTGGCCCTGGAGCGCTCGGTCGGGCTGTACGCGACGGACGCCCAGCTGGCCGAGCGCACCGGCGGCAAGGGCCCGGTCTCGGCCTTCCCCGCGACCGAGCAGCAGGTCCTGGAGCACAACGCGGGCGGCGAGGTCGCCCAGCTGGTGCCGGTCTACCCGGCGGACGGCGTCGCGGCCGCCGACCACCCGTACCTGACGCTGCGCGGGACCTGGGTGACCGGGCCGAAGAAGCAGGTCGCGCAGGCCTTCGCCGACTACGTGCTCGGTCCCGAGGGCCGGGCCGCGTACGGGAAGGCCGGTTTCCGGGACAAGGCCGCGGCGATCCCGGCGGCGACCGCGGGCAACGGGACGGTGGCCCCGGCGTACCGGACCCGGACGCTGCCGGCCGCGGCCCAGACCGCGCAGGCGCTGGTGCGCTGGCGGGCGCTGCGCCGGCCGGCGAACGTGCTGGCCGCGATCGACACCTCGGGCTCGATGGCCGAGCTCGCCCCGGGCCTGCCGGTGACCAAGCTGGCGGTGTTCCAGAAGGCCGCGGCCGGGTCGGTGCGGCTGTTCAACGCACGGTCCCGGCTGGCGCTGTGGGAGTTCTCCTCGCTGCTGGACGGGCCGCGCGACTACAAGCAGCTGGTCCCCGGCCGGCCGCTGGGCACCCGGGTCGGTCCGGTCGACCAGCGCGCGCTGATCATCGGCGCGGCCGACCAGATGCACGCCGTCGGCAGCACCGGCCTGTACGACACGATCGACGCCGGCTACCGCGAGGTGCAGCGGACCTGGCGGGCCGACCAGCAGAACATCCTGGTCGTGATGACCGACGGCAAGAACGAGGACGCCGCCGGGCTGGCCCTGCCGCAGCTGGTCTCCTCGCTGCGCGCGCACGCGAACCCGAAGAAGCCGATCACGGCGATCTTCATCGCGTACGGGGCGGACGCGGACGTCACCGCGCTGAACCAGGCCGCGACCGCGGTCAGGGGCCGGACGTACTGGGCCCAGCAGCCGACCGACATCGGCAAGGTCTTCCTCGCGGCGATGGTAAATCGGTGAGCTGTAAGGTCTTTCGCGACCCCGACCCGCTGGAGGACCCGTGACGGACCCGGAGACGGCCGTGCCGAACAGCACGCCCGGCTCGATCGCCGACACCGCCGAGCCGCGTCACCTCGCGCCCGACGACGCCGGCGACCGCCCGCTCATCGACCTGGCCCGCGACCCCACCCCGGGCGTGCCGGACCACGCCGCGCCCGAGGACGACTCCGAGCAGGAGTGAGCCTGAGCCCTACCCTGCAAGCGTGCTGAGCGAGGTAAGCGCGACGCGGTACGTGGTGCCGCTGCGCGAGGGCGGGTCTCTGCCCGGCCTGATGGAGGCCGACGACCTCGGGACGTACGTGGTGAAGTTCCGCGGCGCCGGGCAGGGCATCGCGACGCTGGTCGCCGAGGTGGTCAGCGGGCAGCTGGCCCGGGCGCTCGGCCTGCCGGTGCCGGACCTGGTCACCGTCGAGGTGGACCCGGGTCTGGCCGCCGGCGAGCCCGACCAGGAGGTGCAGGAGCTGCTGCGGGCCAGCGGCGGGCGCAACCTCGGGATGGACTACCTGCCCGGCGCGTTCGACCTGGACCCGGCCGCGTTCCGGGTGGAGCCGTCCCTCGCCGGCCGGGTGCTCTGGTTCGACGCGCTGGTCGGCAACGTCGACCGGTCCTGGCGGAACCCGAACCTGCTGCACTGGCACGGGAGGCCGTACCTGATCGACCACGGGGCGACGCTGACGTTCCAGCACAACTGGCCGACCGCGGGCGGCTGGCCCGCCCGGCCGTATGCGGCCGCTGACCACGTGCTGATCGGCTGCGACCCGGACGTGGCCGCCGCCGACGCGGCGCTGGCGCCGGTGGTGACCCGCGAGGTGGTCGCAGCGGCGGTCGCGGACGTCCCGGCCGACTGGTTGACCGTCGGCCCGGAGTCCTATGTGGACCGGCTGCTGGAACGGATCGCGGCCAGGAGTGAATGGGTGCCCGGGCTGGTCGAGGCCGCGGCGGCCGGGGCCGGCGAGCGGACGCCGGTGCGCGGTTCCCGGCCGCGCTGGCTGGGCGGTCCCTCGTGACCCGGCAGCTGTTCGAGTACGCGGTGCTGCGGGTGGTCCCGCGGGTCGAGCGCGGCGAGACGATGAACGCCGGCGTGCTGCTCTACTGCCAGCGGCTGGACTACCTCGGCTCCCGGGTCTGGCTCGACGACGACCGGCTGCGCGCGCTCGACCCGGACGCCGATCCGGCGCAGGTCCGCCGCGCGTTGCAGGCCGCGGCCGACATCTGCGGCGGGTCGCCGGACGCGGGACCGCCGGCCCGGGAGGACCGGGGCAAGCGGTTCCGCTGGCTGACCGCACCGCGCAGCACGGTCGTCCAGCCCGGCCCGGTGCACACCGGGCTGACCGACGACCCGGACACCGACGCCGACCGGCTGCTGCGCACGCTGGTGTTACCGGTCCGGTGAGCAGGCCCGCGGACACGGCCGCCGGGCCGCCGCGGACCCGGTCCCGGACGGCGCTGCCGGTCGCGCTCGTGGTCGCCGCGGCGGGCGCGGCGCGGCTGGCGTACCTGCTCAGCCCGGTCGTGCAGTTCAACGCGGACGAGGCCACCACCGGGATCATGGTCCGCCGGATCCTGGCCGGCCACGGGTACGTGTTCTACGCCGGCCAGGACTACGGCGGCGCGCTGGAGCAGTACCTGGAGGCGGCGATGTACGCCGTGCTCCGGCTCCCGCAGAACGCGCTGACCCTGCGGCTGCCGCTGGTCGTGCTGTGCATGGCCACCGCCGCGCTGGTCTACGTCGTCGGCCGGGACGTGCTCGGCGACCCGGCCCGGGCGCTCGTGGCCGCCGCGCTCTACGCGGTCTCGCCCTGGTTCAACATCATCGGCCCGGTCACCTCGCTCGGCTTCTACGCGGCCGGGCAGACCCTGACCATCGCCGCGCTCTGGTGCGCGCTGCGGGCGTCCCGGGGTCCGCGCTGGCTCCTCGCGACCGGCCTGGTCGCCGGCCTCGGCGTCTGGACCGCGGTCACCGCGCTCTACGTGCTGATCCCGGTCCTCGGGTGGCTGCTGCCGGTGCTGGGCCGGGACCTGCGCCGCTGGGCCGCGATCGCCGGCGGGTTCGTGCTCGGGGCGGCCCCGCTGTTCGGCGCGCTCGCGGTGCACCGGACGCTGCCGGTGCCCTCGACGCCGGCCGAGCAGACCACGGTCTGGCAGCGGGTCGGCAACCTGTTCGGGCCGATCCTGCGCCAGTACGCCGGCGTCACCTACAGCCACGCCGACGGCGGGCTCTGGCTGCCGGTGCAGATCGCGGTCGTCGCCGGGCTGGTGGCCGCGTACGGGGTCGCGCTGGCGCGGCGGCGCGGGCTGGCCGACTTCCTGCGGGCCGACCGGCGCCGGCCGGGCGACCTGCTGCTGGCGGTGCCGCCGGTCGTGGTGGTGCTCTGGGCCGCCTCGGACGCGACCTGGTACACCGGCACGCCGCGCTATCTGGCCGGGACGTACCAGCTGCTGGCGATCGGGCTGGCCGCGCTGGTGCCGGTCCGCCGCTGGGCCGTACCGGTCGCGGTGGTCGCGATCTGCGCGGTGCTGAGCTACGGCTTCTACCCCGGCATCGCGGGCAGCACAGCGGCCCGGGACCGCGCGCTGCGCGAGGTGACCACCGTGCTGGCCGGCGAGGGCCACCGGGACGTGTACGCCGGCTACTGGACCGCGATGCCGCTGCAGTACGTCGCCGGCGACCGGCTGGTCGTCGCCACCGCCGGCGGCCTGGCGCGGTTCCCGGCCGCGCAGCGCGAGGTCGAGCAGGCGGCCTCACCCGTGTACGTCGGCAGCGACGCGGACGGGACCACCGCGGCGTTCCGGGCCGCGCTGGACCGGCGGCACATCCCGTACCGGGCCCGGATGTTCGCGTTCCTGACGGTCTTCGACCGCCTGCCGGGCAACGTGAACCCGGCGGGCCTCTGAGCCGGGGCGGACGTCGTTGTCCGCCCCGGGGCCAGGAGTCCTAGCGGTTCTGCTTCTTCAGCCAGCCCAGGGCGGCGTCGGCGATCTTGCGCCAGTCCGAGTCGACGGTCAGCGAGTGGTCGGCGTCCGGGAACTCGATCAGCTCGGTCACCGCCGACGACTTCCTGTGGTGCAGCTTGTACGTCGACTTCGAGATCGCCGGCGGCACCGTGTGGTCCTTGCCGCCCAGCGTGATCAGCAGCGGACCGCGGTGCGAGTTGTGCAGGTCCACCGTTGTCGCCGCGTGCAGGTTGAAGTTGGCCGACGCGGCCTGGAACAGCGGCTTGCCCGGGGACGGCATGGCCCAGGAGTCGTACAGGGACGAGGCCTCGGCCGGGGTGCGGTTGTTGGCGAAGCCGTAGGTGAACTCCTCCAGGCTCAGCCCGACCGTCTTCCCGCTGTTGGCCGGGTTGCGCAGCGCGATCGAGGCGACCCGCAGGGCCGAGATCGGCAGCACCTGCACGCCCTTGATCGGCGCCGGGTCGATCGCGACCGCGGCGTCGGCCAGCCCGCGGCCGAGCAGGATCTGCGCGACCAGCCCGCCGAAGGAGTGGCCGATGACGATCGGCCGCTGCGGCAGTGCGGTGATCACCTCGGCGTAGTGGTTGGCGACCTCGACGACGCCGTAGCCGGCCATCGGCGCCGGGTTGGCCCGGGTGGCGGCCACGGTGGCCTCCTCGCCGGGCCAGCCCGGGGCGATGGGGGCGTACCCGTTCTCGGCGAAGAGCTCCTGCCAGGGGCCCCAGCTGGTGTGGTGCAGCCACAGGCCGTGGATGAAGACGACGGGGGTGGGGGATTCGGTCATGCGGTTCTCTCTCTGGGGGGTCAGGCGGTGGCGCGGGCGGCCTTGACCACCAGCGACTCGACCGCGGCCGGGTGCGAGATCAGCGACACGTGCGACGACCGGACGAGCGTGATGTGCGAGTGCGCGCGCTCGGCCATGAACCGTTGCGCGGTCGGCGTGATGATCTTGTCCTGAGTGCCGAGCAGGTACCAGGACGGGATCGTCTTCCAGGCCGGTACGCCGGAGGGCTCGTTGCCGGCGCTGAGGGCGAGCGGGCGCTGGGTCGCGGCGAGCACGGCCGCCTTCTGCCGCCCGACGTCCTGGGCGAAGGACCGCGCGACCACGGCCGGCTTCAGGTACAGGTCGACGTCGCCGGCCGGGGCACCCGGGTAGGGCCGGAAGTCGAAGACGGTGGCCGGGTCGACGGCCAGCGCCGAGTCGGCGCCGGAGAGCGGGAAGATCGTCTCGCCTTGCGCCGGGGCGAACGCGTCGATGTACACCAGCGCCTTGACGTCGGGGTTGCCGGTGGCGGCGTTGGTGATGACCGCCCCGCCGTACGAGTGGCCGACCAGGATGATCGGGCCGGGCACCGTGGCCAGGAAGTCGCGCACGGTGGCGGCGTCGCCGGACAGGCTGCGCAGCGGGTTCGGCGCGGCCAGCACGGTGTAGCCGTCATGCTGCAGCTTGATGATCACGTCGGTCCAGCTGGAGGAGTCGGCCCAGGCGCCGTGCACCAGCACGACGGTCGGCTTGGTGCCGCTCGGGTGCGACGCGGCTGCGGCGACCGCGGCGGGAGCACGGCCGGCGGGCGCGGCGGCGGCCGGGCCGAGTCCGATCAGCCCGATCGCGACGGTGGCGGTGGCGAGCAGCGCGGGCAGCACCCGGCGACGGCTGAGCAGACTCATCCAGTTCCCCTTCGTACGGACTTCATCACTGTGGATGCTGGCAACCGGGTGTGCCGAAAGAGTGCCTATCGCGAGAAGCTGTCCGGTGTGGAGCTCCGTTTCGCCGTGCTCGGACCGGTCCGGGCCTGGCGGGACGGTGTCGAGCTGCGGCTCGGACCACCGACCCAGCAGGCCCTCCTGGCCCTGCTGCTGGTGCGGGCCGGGCAGCCGGTGCCGCTGGCGGAGATCGTCGACGTCCTCTGGGGCGAGGACCCGCCGGCCAGCGCGGTGAACGTGGTGCACCGGCACGTCGGCCTGCTGCGCCGGCTGCTGGAGCCGTCGCTGGCGACCCGCGAACCCGGCCGGTGGCTGGTCCGCGCGGCCGGTGGCTACCGGCTGGACGTGCCGCCCGACGCCGTGGACCTGTTGCGGTTCCGGACCCTGCGGGAGCGCTCCCGGCGGGAGCCGGAGGCCGCCGCCGGCCTGCTGCTGGAGGCGCTGGAGCTGTGGTCGGGCCCGGCCGCGGCCGGCGTCGACCACCCGGTGTTCACCGAGCTGGACCGGGAGCGGCGGGACGCGGTGGCCGACGCGGTGGACGCGGCGCTGCGGGCCGGGTCGCCGGACGCGGTGCTGCCGGGGTTGCGCCGGGCCGTCGCCGCCGACCCGCTGGACGAGCCGCTGCAGGCCCGGCTGGTGCGGATGCTGGCCGCGGCCGGGCGGCAGGCGGCCGCGCTGGAGGCGTACGGGGAGGCGCGGGACCGGCTGGCCGGCGAGCTCGGCGTCGACCCCGGACCGGAGCTGCGGGCCGCGTACGAGTCGGTGTTGCGGCCGGTGGCCCCGGCCGAGCCGTACGTGCGGCCGGCCCAGCTGCCGCCGGACCTGCCCACCTTCACCGGCCGGCAGGCGGAGCTGGCCCGGGCCGCGGCGCTGCTGCCGGACCGGCCCGGGACGGTGGTGGTCACCGCGGTCGGCGGAATGGCCGGCATCGGCAAGACCGCGCTCGCGGTGCACTGGGCGCACCGGATCGCGGACCGCTTCCCCGACGGCCAGCTGTACGTCAACCTGCGCGGCTTCGAGCCGACCGGCGAGCCGGCGGTCGACCCGGCCGACGCCGTCCTCGGCTTCCTGGACACGCTCGGCGTGCCGCCGGGCCGGGTGCCGGCCGGACTGGGCGCGCGGACCGCGCTGTTCCGCAGCATCGTGGCCGACCGGCGGCTGCTGGTGCTGCTGGACAACGCCCGCGACACCGCCCAGGTCCGTCCGCTGCTGCCGGGTGGCTCCGGTTGCCTGGTCCTGGTCACCAGCCGGGACCGGCTGACCGGCCTGGTCGCGGTCGACGGCGCCGTCCCGCTGCCGCTGGACCTGCTGCCCCCGGCCGAGGCCCGCGACTTCCTGGACCGGCGGCTGGGCCGGGACCGGACCGGGGCCGAACCGGGCGCGGTGGCCGAGATCCTGGCCGCCTGCGGCGGGCTGCCGCTGGCCCTGGCGATCGTCGCCGCGCAGGCGGTGACCCGCCCGTCGGCCCCGCTGGCCGGCCTCGTCGCCGGGCTGGACTCGTTCAGCGGGGACGAGCCGGCCAGCGACCTGCGCGCGGTGTTCTCCTGGTCGTACGCGGCCCTCAGCCCGGCCGCCGCCGGGGTGTTCCGGCTGCTCGGCCTGCACCTGGGTCCGGACGTGTCGAGCGCGGCCGCGGCCAGTCTGACCGGGCTGCCCGCGGCCGAGCTGCGGCCGTTGCTGGCCGAGCTGGCCGACGCGCAGCTGATGACCGAGCCGGCGCCGGACCGGTGGGTGCTGCACGACCTGGTCCGGGCGTACGCGGCCGAGCTGGCCGGGTCCGATGAGGCCGCGGTCGGCCGGCTGCTGGACCACTACCTGCACAGCGCCGAGGCCGGGGCCCAGCTGCTCAGCACGTCCCGGGCCCCGCTGCCGCTGGACCCGCCCCGGTCCGGGGTGGTGCCGGAACGGCCGGCCGACCACACGGCGGCGCTGGAGTGGGCGGCCGTGCAGCACCCGGCCGTGCTGGCGGCGTTGCAACGGGCGGACTCGGACGCGTACGTCTGGCGGCTGGCGCTGGCGACGGAGCCGTACCTGAGCCTGCGCCGGTCGTCCCGGGAGGTCGCCCCCGTGCTCGAGGCCGGCCTGGCCGCGGCCGAACGGGACGGCGACCGGACCGCGATCGCCTCGCTGCACCGGCACCTCGTCTTCGACCAGACCCGGGCCCGCGCCTTCGACGCCGTCGACCGGCACGCGGCCGCCGGGCTGGCGCTGCTGCGGGAGCTGGGGGACCCGGTCACCGAGGCCCACCTGGAGCGGCACCTCGCGCTGTCCTGGGAGCTGCGCGAGGACTACCGGGAGTCGCTGCGGCACAGCGAGCGGGCCATCGAGCTCTACCGGGCCGCCGACGACCGGGCCGGGCTGGCCCTCGCGCTGAACATGGCCGGGTGGAGCCGGGCGCTGCTCGGTGAGTACGCGGCGGCGGTCGAGGCCTGCGGGCTGGCCCTGGAGCTGCAACGGGAGCTGGGACAGACGTACTACACCGCGGCGACGCTGGACCGCCTCGGCTACGCGTACCACCATCTCGGCGACCTGGACCGGGCCGCGGCCAGCTACCTGGAGGCGCTGGGACCGCTGCGCGAGTACGGCGACGAGTACGGCGTGGCGCTGGTCGAGCTCAACCTCGGCGACACCCTGGTCGCCTCGGGCGACCCGGCCGCGGCCCGGTCGGTCTGGGCGCACGCCGAGCAGGTCTTCATCCAGCTGGAACGGCCCGAGGTCGAGAAGGTCCGGGACAGGCTCGCCTCGGTCGCCGGCAAGTGAGCTCGGTCGGTGGGCTTCAGTCGCCGGTCAGTGAGCCGGGGTCGGCGGGCACGTCGACGGCGTGCTCCCGCAGCGCCTCCAGCGGGACGACCTCCATCGCCCGCGCGTTCGTCGCCGCCAGCACCACCGGCGAGGCCACCCCGGCCTGGTACGCCTGCAGCCACCGGACCGCGACCACGCACCACCGGTCGCCCGGGGTCAGCCCGTCGAAGCCGTACTCCGGCCGGGGCGTCACCAGGTCGTTGCCGACCTGCCGCTGGAACTCCAGGAACTCGGTCGTGACCACCGCGCAGACCGTGTGGTTGCCGAGGTCCTCCGGGCCGGAGGTGCAGCAGCCGTCCCGGTAGAAGCCGGTGAGCGGGTCCGTGCCGCACTCCTCCAGGTCCCCGCCGAGGACGTTGCGTTCGGTCACGCCCCGAGCTTCGCACCTGGATCCCCGCGCTGTCAGGCCGTGCGGCGTCGTTGCGCCGAGCGGACCGTTCCCCGGCATGACCGCCGGCTCCGCACAGTCGGCCGTGTACGCGACGTACGGCTCGGCCGACGTCCTGCGCGCGGTCAGGTCCCGGCCCGCCGAGCGGCGAAGGGACGGCCGGGTGACGTGATCACCCGGCCGCCCCTGTCACGACCGGCCGTCGTGCCGGCGACGGGAAATGGAACGATCGGCCGGTCCCCTGGGACCGTCACCGACGGTCCGCGACCGTCCCGCCTCGCCACCAGCATGACCGCCGGCTCGCGTAGAGAGTCGACCAGGACGCCAATGGGGTCAAGCCTAACGCCTGAACGGAGTAGCACTTACTGGTGCATCTGGCCGCCTTTGAGCACCTTGTCCACCCCGTTCTTCGGCCCGAGGACCGCGAGCCCGACCAGGTCGAGGGAGTCCCGCGGCACCGCCGCGACCGCGGCCCGGTTGGCCGCGTCGAACCCGGTCGAGAACAGGTCGGCGGTGAAGATCGCCAGCGGCAGCTCCCGTCCGAGCGCCCGCTGGTGGGCCGCGGTCAGGATCTCCTTCGACCCCTCCAGCACGAGCACCGGCTGGCCGAGCATCGCGAGGTACGGCGTCCCGTCGGCGTCGGCGTACGGCTCCCCGACCAGGTCGGGATGAGCCGCGGTGATCCCGCTGACGAGGAACGCGGTCACGTTGAGCCGCTGCCAGGTCAGCAGGTCGTCCCGGAGCAGTACGGCGATCTTGGTGTCGAAGCGCACGGGTCCACGATCGCCCGCCGCCGCACCCCCGGTCTTGTACGTTCTTGACGTGGAGTGCACCGCCTGGCGGCCGGCCGTGCCGGGCGTCGCCGAGGTCTTCCACGCCCGGTTCGCCGACCATGCGTACCCGTCGCACACCCACGACACCTGGACGTTGCTGATCGTCGACGACGGGCTGGTGCGCTTCGACCTCGACCGCCAGGAACACGGCGCGATGCCCTCGCTGGTGACGCTGCTGCCGCCGCACGTGCCGCATGACGGCCGGGCCGCGACGCCGGCCGGGTTCCGCAAGCGGGTGCTCTACCTCGACGCCGAGGTCTTCGACGCCGGTCTGGTCGGCCGGGCCGTGGACGAGCCGGGCGTCCGGGACCCGGCACTGCGGGACCGGATCTCCCGGCTGCACGCGGCGTTGTCGGCCCCGGGCGAGGCGCTGCAGGCGGAGTCGCGGCTGGCGCTGGTCGAGGACCGGCTGCGCCAGCACCTCGGCCGCCGGGTCCCGGCTCCGGCCGACGTGCACGATCCCGGCGTCGCGGCCCAGCTGCGCGACCTGCTCGACGCGTCCGTCCCGAGTGGACTGTCGCTGGCGGACGCGGCCGCCCGGATCGGCGTCTCCGAGCCGTACCTGGTCCGCGCCTTCACCCGCGAGTACGGCCTGCCGCCGCACCGCTATCTCACCGGCCGCCGGCTCGACCTGGCCCGGCGGCTGCTGCTGGACGGACAGCCGCCGGCCGCGGTGGCGACCGAATCGGGCTTCTACGACCAGTCCCACCTGACCCGGCACTTCGTACGCCTGCTGGGCACGACCCCCACCCGCTACGCGCGCGCCCGCCGGGCCTGACCGTCCGTCGGGTTACGGTCGCGGGCCGACCGTGTTACAACAGGGCACCGGAACCCAGCACGGGGAGGCGTCGTGAAGACCAAGGCCGCTGTGATCGTCGAGCCCGGCAAGCCCTTCGAGATCGAGGAGCTCGACCTGGACGGCCCCCGGTCCGGTGAGGTGCTGGTCCGCTACACGCACGCCGGGCTCTGCCACTCCGATCTGCACGTGATGAACGGTGACTTCCCGGCCCGGCTGCCGATGGTCGGCGGCCACGAGGGCGCCGGCATCGTCGAGGACGTCGGCCCGGGCGTGACCCGGGTGGCGCCGGGCGACCACGTCGTCTGCTCGTTCATCCCGAACTGCGGCCACTGCCGGTGGTGCGCCACCGGGCAGCAGGCGATCTGCGACTGGGGTGCGACGATCCTCGAGGGTTACCTGCCCGGGCCGCGGTTCCCGCTGACCGGCGCGCGCGGCGACTACGGCGCGATGTGCACGATCGGCACGTTCTCCCAGTACGGCACGGTCCACGAGAACTCGGTGGTCAAGGTCGACGACGACCTGCCGCTGGACAAGGCCGTCCTGGTCGGCTGCGGCGTCACCACCGGCTGGGCCTCGGCCGTGTACGCGGCGGACGTCCGCCCCGGCGACACCGTGATCATCTACGGCGTCGGCGGCATCGGGATCAACGCGGTGCAGGGCGCGGCCCACGCCGGCGCGACGAATGTGATCGCCGTCGACCCGCTGGAGAACAAGCGGGCCAAGGCGTCCGAGCTCGGCGCCACCCACACCGCGGCGAACAACGACGAGGCCCACCAGCTGGCCCAGGACCTGACCCGCGGCGTCGGCGCCGACAAGGCGATCATCACCGTCGGCGTGGTCAAGGAGCCCGAGATCACCGCCGCGTTCAACGCGGTCAGCAAGGGCGGGATGGTCGTCATCACCGGCATGGGCAGCCTGTCCGAGACGACGATCCAGCTGCCGAGCACGGTGATGGCGCTCTACAAGAAGACCGTCAAGGGCACCCTGTTCGGCGACGCGAACCCGACGTACGACATCCCGAAGATCCTCGGGCTCTACAAGGCCGGCCGGATCAAGCTCGACGAGCTCGTCACCCGGACGTACTCGCTGGAGGAGGTCAACCAGGGCTACGAGGACCTGGAGGCCGGCAAGAACGTCCGCGGCGTCATCGTCCTGGACCACTGACTCCCGCTCGCGGAGTGGACCGTCCCCAGTGGACGGTCCACACGCGACCGGGCCGGGAGGCCCGTTGATAGCACGGATCTGGCGCGGCTGGGTGCGGACGGACCAGGCCGCCGAGTACGTCGACTACATCATGGGTACCGGCATGGCCGAGTACCGGCAGACGCCGGGCAACGTGAACGCGCAGATGCTCACCCGCGACCTCGGCGACGGCCGTACCGAGGTGGTGACGATGAGCTGGTGGGAGTCCCTGGAAAGCATCCGGGCCTTCGCCGGCGACGACCTCACCGCCGCCAAGTACTACCCCGAGGACGAGGGTTACCTCATCGCCCACGAGGACACCGTCACCCACTACGAAGTCCACTGAGGACACTCACCCTCGGGACCCCACGCGACGACGACCGCCCGGCTGCGCGAGTGCGACTACGAACGTTCACCGGCGGACCGTCGGCGCTGATCCACGCTGACGCGGTCGCCTCGCCCGACGACCGGCGGCCCGGCTGGCACTACCGCTTCCAGGCGTTGTCACGTTCTTCGGCCGGGATCCGGGAATTGAGCGAGCAGGGGCCGGCCGCGAGGGCCGGGCCCCCACTCCTCAGTGCAGGTGCGGCGCGTACGAGAGGCCGATGATCAGGTTCTCCGGGCTCAGCAGCCGCGCCACGGTCTGACCCCAAGGCTCGGTCCGCGCCTCGTGCAGGAGCGGATAACCCTTGTCCTGCAGCTCTTTCGCGGCTGCCGCGACCGCCGCCTCGTCCTCGACCTCGAACTCGACGCTCGCCTGCGGCACTGTCCGGTCGGCCGGCCACTCCGCCGTCCCGAAGCAGGCCTGCGCGGCCTGCGCGAGCGGCCAGACCCCGAAGTGCTTGCTGCCGTCGATCGCCTCGCTGTGGACGTAGTCGTCGTCGCCTTCGAGCGGCAACCCCAGTGCGTCGACGTACAGCTTGCGGCTCTCCTGCGGCCGCTCGGTGATGACCGCGAAGCTGGCAATGAACTGGACCCGCACGTCACTCCCCTTTCGTCGCCGACCAGTCTGGGCCACCCGCACCGGCCCCGGCTTGTACGGATCGGACATGCCAGGGCCCGGCCGGCGTGATCGCCGACCGGGCCCCAGGGTGGCGCCGGATCAGCCGAGAGGCTTGGTCTGCACGGGCCGCTTGGCCGTCCTGGCCGCCGCGGCAGCAGCGGTCGGGAGGCAGGTGTCGCAGGTGTACGGGGCGAGGCTGAAGCCGGACCAGCCCAGCCGCGGCACGTACTGGTCGAAGCCGACGACCGTGTCCGCACCGTCCCGGACCGTCGCGTAGACCATCATGCGGCCGTTCTTGCCGGCCGCTCCGAGCTTCGAGCCCGGCGGCAGGTCGGGGTCGACCTTCTTGAAGGTGGTGAACTTCGTCGCGCCGGAGAGCATCGTCGACTGGTAGAGGCCGCCGGTCGAGGTCCCGGTGACGAACAGGTCCAGCCGCCCGGCGCCGAAGCCGGTCGCGAGGGCCGGGGTGGCCGACGTGGTGCCGGTCAGCTTGACCCAGCCGCCCCAGTGCCCGGTGGCGCCGGACTTCTGGTAGAGCACGCCGGTGGGTGCGCGGCCCACGACGACGAGGCTGGAGCTGGTGGTCTGCACGTTCGCCGCCGCGACCCCGGTGATGCCGCCGCCGAGGTTCTCCCAGGCCGACCAGGTGGTGCCGAGAGCGCCCGCGTCACCGGCGCGGGTGGCGTGCCAGACCTGGTTGTCCCGGCCGCGGACGAACAGGTCGATCGTGGCGGTGCCGGGAGTGACCGCCACCGCCGGTGCGCTGTTGCTGGCCGGCGCGCCGGGGACCGGGGTCCAGGACGTCTTCACCCCCGTGTCGGGCAGGTAGCTCTCGTAGATCCGCCCGGTCGGGGCGAGCACGTACAGGGCCTGGCCGGTGCCGTAGTCAGTGATCGCCGGGGCGTCGATGGCGCCACCGCCGAGGCACTGCAGCGGGTTCACCAGGATGTCCGGCTGCTCGACCGTGGTGTCGGCGACGTAGACCTTCCGGTCCCCGCCGATGCCCGCGTACATGACGCTGTCGAACGACGTCGGCGTGGCCGCCGAGCCGGCGATCGGGCCGACGATCGAGTGCTCGAAGTCGCCCGGAGGCGGGACGCAGCCGGTCACGGCTCCGGCGGGCGAGGCGACGGTGGCGGCGGTGACGGCACAGCCGGCGGCCAGGATGGCCACGAACCTGCGACGGGACAGCTTCATTGGTATCTCCCCCCACGAGTGTTGGCGTCCAGACGCCGAGCGGAGACTACCTGCGGGACCTGACCTGGCTTTGGGAACGCCGTTGCCTGAGCTTTCCGGACCTTAGGCTCCCACTGTGCCTCTTCGTCGGGATCCGGTGCTTTGGAGCAGCGAGGGTTCCGGTCCGGCGGTCGTGTTGCTGCACGGTCTGGGCGGTGCTGTTCTCCGTCGGGTTCCTGTCCGATCCGGCGAACTCGGGTTGGTCGGAGACGCCTCCTTCGGAGGACGAGGAGCCGCCGGCCGGCTGGTTGGCGGCGTACCAGGCTCAGCGGAACTTCGACGGGCGCGCGGAGCTGGCGAGGATTGCTGCTCCGACGCTCGTGCTCGCCGGCGACGAGGACCGGTTGGTGCCCCTGTCCGACGCCCGAGCGTTGGCCGACGGCATCCCCCGCGCGTCTCTCAGCGTCCTTGCTGGCTCGGGGCACCTGATCAACGTCGAGCTCCCGGTGCGTTTCGTCACCGAGGTCCGCGCGTTCCTCGAGATGTGAGACGGCGTGTGCGCCCTCGTGTCCGGCGTCTCTCTGCTCAGCGTCCCTCGCGGGCCTGCTTCACGGACATGACGAAGAAGAACACCACGAGGATGAACAGCACCGCCGCGACGGCGTACAGATTGACGATCGCGAACCCGAAGCCGACGATCAGCAACACCCACGCCGCCACGTACGCCGGCTGCCGGATCAGAGGCTTGGCCATCTTTCTAGTGTGACTGACCGCGCCGTCGGCGCGAGACGTACGCCGTCCCCGCCGCCGGAGCTAGGCGGGGATCGGCTCCTCGACGGGGGCCGGGGCGAGGCGGCGCGAGCGGAGGAATCCGTACGCGACGAGCGCTCCGGCGAGGACCGTCAACGTGAGGCCGGCGATGGTGATCGCCGATTCGAACTGCGCGGTCTGCTGCGTGGTCCAGTCCGACGACGCGATGGTGCCGGTGAACAGCGCCGCGAGGATGGTCCCGGTGACCGCGATGCCGACGCCGGAGGTGACCTCGGAGGCCGTGTCGACCAGCGCGGCGCCGATCGTGGTCCGGTTCTCCGGCAGACCGCGCAGCACGTTGGTCCCGGCGACGACGCCGACCACGCGCAACCCGGCGGCGACCAGCACGAGCGCGAGCGCGACCCAGACGTACCCGAAACGGTTGAGCAGGCCGTAGACGGCGAGCCCGGCCACGACCGCCAGCGAGCTGAGCCAGGCGGCCCGCTCGAGACCGACCCGCCGCACGAACGGGCTGACGAACGCGCCACCCGCGATGAGGACGACGACCTGCGGCAGCATCCCGATGGCGGCGAGCCCGGGCGACCAGCCCCGGTCGAGCTGCAGCGCCGACCCGCGGTCCCTCCCGTTCTTCCAGACCGTCGCCGCGTCGCCCGCGCTCCTCGCCGGGGCCCGCGAGATCGCCTTCACCCTCCAGCAGGCGCTCGCCGAGGAACTCGACCGCGACCCCGCCTTCATCGGCGACGGGCCGCTGCTCGCGGCCTTCTTCATCGCCGGCTACGCCACCGTGATGGTCGCAACGGCCCGCCGTCTCATCGCCGGCGAGTCACCGGACGCCGTCGTGGACGACCACCGCGCGCGCTTCGAGGAGCTCTTCGACGCCCTCCGCACCGGAGTCGCCCCCGACCGCGCGCCTCAGAAGGGCTGACCTGGGCGGGAAATGGAGAGCGGGTGAAGGGAATCGAACCCTCACTGTCAGCTTGGGAAGCTGATGTTCTGCCATTGAACTACACCCGCAGCGATGCGGTGACGAGACTACCAGCGTCGTAGGGTGGCCGGGTGCCGCACCCGAGGATGTACGTCGCCGACGACCGGCCCCTGGAGGCCTGAGTGCTGCTCTCGGATCGGGACATCAAGGCGCAGGTGGCGGCGGGGCGGCTGGGGGTCGCGCCGTACGAGCCGAGCCTGTTGCAGCCCTCGAGCATCGACGTGCGGCTGGACCGGTGGTTCCGGGTGTTCAACAACCAGCAGTACACGCACATCGACCCGGCGCAGCAGCAGGACGACCTGACCACGCTGGTCGAGCCGAAGGGCGACGACCCGTTCGTGCTGCATCCCGGGGAGTTCGTGCTCGGGTCGACGCTCGAGGTGGTCACGCTGCCGGACGACCTCGCGGGCCGGCTGGAAGGCAAGAGCTCTCTGGGCCGGCTCGGGCTGCTGACCCACAGCACCGCCGGCTTCATCGACCCCGGCTTCACCGGGCACATCACGCTGGAGCTGTCCAACGTGGCGACCCTGCCGATCATCCTGCACCCGGGGATGAAGATCGGGCAGCTCTGCCTGTTCGCGCTCTCCAGCCCGGCCGAGCAGCCGTACGGGTCGGCCGCGTACGGGTCGCGCTACCAGGGGCAGCGCGGGCCGACCCCGTCCCGCTCCTGGGTCAACTTCCAGCGCTGGCCCACGTAAAAGCGGCTAGGAGGACACGGTGTCGTGGATGCCGCGGACCTCGACCGCGGTCACGTGGAAGTCCAGCAGCTGGTCCCCGATCGCCACGGCCCGATCCTGGTCGGCGCACTCCACGAGGTAGTACGCCGTCAGGTGCTCGACGCCGGGCACGAGCGGGCCGACGGACGAGCCCTCTTCCCGCAGCGTCACCGTGTCCGCCGGGAGCGCGAGCCCGTCGCCGCCGACCAGCTCGCCCGAGGCGATCAGCTCCTCGCCCAGCGTCGTGTGCTTGGCCATGACCGTCTCCAGCTCGGACGCGGTCATGGCCAGGGTGCGGTCCGGGTCGGCGTACATCAGCAGCGCGAAGCGCACGGAACCTCCAGAAAGAGAGGGGCCCGGACCGTGACCGGTCCGGGCCCCTCAGTGGAACTTCAGCGACTAGCTCACGCGCACGGCCTGCGCGTCGCGGGTCGCGGCGTTGTCGTACAGGAACAGCAGACCGGTGGACGTGGTCTCGCCCGCCGTGGCGTTGCGGGACACCGTCAGTGCGGTCTTGCCACCGGCCGGCACCGACACCTCGTCGGCCCCGCCCTGCAGCGCGAACTTCTTCGACCCGACGGTCCAGGTCTGACCGTCGATCACGTCGGAGACGACGCCGGAGAAGTAGTTGTCGAACGCCAGCACCGAGAAGTCGAACGTCGAGCCGCGGGTCAGGCCCAGCGCCGACAGCGGCGCGGAGAGGACCTGGGTCGCGGAGTCGAAGTTCGCGTCGGTGAAGAAGAACGACGACGAGTCACCGGTCGCGATGTTGGTGACGACGACGATGCTCTGGCCGGAGGAGCCGAAGCCGACCGCCTCCTGCTGGAACACCGCGAAGTCGGCGGTGCCGTCGCGGTTGGTGTCGAGGTCGATCTCGTAGCCGGCCGGGTACAGCGGCACGGTCTGCCGCTGCCAGCCCGCCACCGCGAACTGGACGACGTCGGTGTTCACGTCGTCCCGCACGCCGGCGGCCTGCAGGTCGATCACGGCCTGGTTCGAGCCGGGCGAGCCCGGGGTCCCCGGAGCCGGCGTCGGCATCTTCGGGCTGGTGCCCGTGAGGCCGAAGACCTGTGCGGCGCCGTCCAGCGCCTGGGAGGCGTTGGTCAGCGTGAGCTTCTGGCCGGCCTTGACCGAGCCCGTGGTGGACACGTCGGCCGAACGCTCCGGCAGCACCGTCCAGCCCAGGTGCAGCGTCTCGGCGCCCGACACGGCCTTGATCAGACCGTCGAACTCCGGGGCGTTGAGCTCGGAGCCGTCACCGGTGAAGCCGGCCGCGTGCGTGAACGGCCACTCCGCCAGCTTCTTCGGGTCGATCTCGACCTTGACGGTGAACGCGGTGACGCCCTTGGCCGGCACGGTGACCGAGTTCGGAGCGTCGACCTTGACCGCGGTGTTGGCCTCGGCCGGGTCCCGGAAGGTCGGCGTGAGGTCGTACTTCTTCGCCGTCGTGCCGGTGTTCCGGATCGACAGCGCCGCGGTGAACGACGTCGTCTTGGTCAGGTGCGGCAGGCCGAGGCCCACGTTGCCGGACCCGAGCGCCTTGTTCAGCAGCACGCCGGTCGCGTTGACCGCGGGGGCGATGCGGACCTCACCGGCGCCGACCCGGGTGACCGGGGTCGGATAGAGGTTCGCCTGCGCGTCCGGCGTCCGGTTCTCGGTGCTGGCCCCGTTGAGCAGCCGCGCCTTGACGATCGCGGGCGTGGTCTGCGGGAACTTGTCGAGGATCAGCGCCGCCGCGCCGGAGACGACCGGAGCCGCACCCGACGTACCGCCGAAGTTGGTCATGCCGTCGCCGGTGCCGACCTCGGCCGACAGCCAGGCGCCGGGGGCGCCGATGTCGGGCTTGGCGCGGATGCCGGAGATGGCCGGGCCACGGCTGGAGGTGCCGACGACCGTGTTGGTCAGCGACGTGGTGTTCGCCGGGTCGATGGTGACCGTGACGGCACCGGCCGCGACGGCGGCGGCCAGGGCCTGGCCGTCAGCCTGCGAGGTCGTGTACGTCGGGATGGTCACCGGGTCGCCGCCACCGAACGAGAAGTCCGGCGGGTCACCCGGCACGTTGTTGTAGATGATCACCGCGGACGCACCGGCGTCCTGCGCGTTCTGCGCCTTCAGCGAGGCGTTGCAGGTGCCGCGGGCGATCAGCGCCACCGCGCCGTCCGGGAAGTCGGCGAAGTCGGCCGCCGCGCACCCGATCGGGTCGCTCGGCGTGGCCAGCGGGGCGGTGATCGTCGCCGTCGGCGACGGGGACCAGGTCTGCAGCTTGGAGTTGCGGACCGTGATGCCCTTGTCGGTGGCGATCGTCTGCAGCTTGTCGTCCGGCAGCGCGGTCTGGGCCACGCTGATCGCCCGGGCGGCGGTGGACGGGGAGCCGACGATGAACGGCCGGTCCGCCTCGTTGCCCGCGGAGATGACCGCGACGATGCCGGCGCGGACCGCGTTGTCGATCGCGACGGTGGAGTCGTCCTGCTCCTGGCCGTACGAGCTGCCCAGGGACAGGTTGATGATGTCCAGGGCGTCGGAGATGTCGCCGTCGCCGTTGGGGTCCATCGCCCAGTCGATCGCCTCGAGGATGCCGACCCCGGAGCACGAGGTCGAGACCGAGGAGCAGACCTTCAACGCGTACAGGTCGACGCCCGGGGCGATGCCCTTGTGGGTGCCGTCCGCGCTGCGGCCGCCGATGATGTCGGAGACGTGCGTGCCGTGACCCTCGGCATCGAGCGGGTTCGGGTCGGGCTGCAGGTCGGTGTTCGGCCAGTTCTCACCGATGAAGTCGGTGCCGCCCTTGACCTTGGGCGCCGTCGGCCCGAAGAGGGTCGCGCAGAGCCCGGTCGGCGCGGCGGTGTTGCCGGCCTCGCAGGTGTTGTAGGCGTCCGCCGTACCGGGGCCGCCGAGGTTCGCGTGGGTGTAGTCGATGCCGGAGTCGATGACGCCGACCTTCACCCCGGTCCCGTCGATGCCCTGGTCACGTACGGAGGTGGCCTGCAGGTAGTCCGCGGCCTGGGCCAGGCTGCCGGAGCCGCCCGGGTCCTCGTGCACCTCGTACTTCGCGACCGGCTTCACCGACACGACGCCGGCGATCTTGCTCAGGTCGGCCAGCTTGCCGGCCGGGATCGACATCGCGACCACGTTGGCGGCCTTGCCGGCCCGGCCGAGCGTCTTGGCGCCCAGGCCCTTGGCCTTGCCGATGACCTGGTCCTGCTGCGACTTCACGGCCGAGCTCTGGGACTGCTGGGCGGCCTTCGTGGGGAGGCCGCCCGTCTTCAGCGAGTCCTCGGCGACCGTGGCGCCGACGGCCTTCTGGGAGAGCGCGACCGACACCGTGACGGTGCCCTTCGCGTTCTTCAGCGCGGGGGCGAGCGAGCCCGCGGTGTCCACGGACTTCAGCGCGGCGGGGACGGGCTGCGGTCGCGCACCACTGGGCGACCCTGGTGCGGCAACGGCGCTACCGGCGGTCGCCAGGACCAGGCCGGGCAGCGCCGCCGCACCGAAGGCGAGGCCGAGCAGCTTCGCCTTCCTCGTGCGTGAGGGCATGAACGCTCCTTGACGGGGACTTGGGAGTGGGGGTCACCCTCGCATTCGTCTTGCATCTGCGCAAGACCGTCAACCCGACCATGACCTGCTAAGACACATTCAGCGACGTGACGGCTACGCGTTCCCAGCCGGTGCCCGAACGTCTGAAGAGTGTCACCACGTGATCGCCCGCCGTGCCCGGGCCGTCGGTGACCGTCTGGGCCGAACGGCAGTCCGGCAGGTCGATCGGCCCGGCCAGGATCCGGCCGGTGTCGATGGTCAGCGGGCCGGTGGCCGGACCGGTCACGGTGGAGGCGTCCAGCACCACCGCGTACGGACCGGTGCGGGGGCCGGCGACCTGCCAGGCGAAGTCGGTGCCGAGCTTGGTCCGGGTCGGGCCGGCCTCCACCGCGGCCGTGTCGCAGTTGGCCTGCAGGAGCTGCCCGTCGCCCTGGTGCAGCAGCAGCGGGAGCGCGCCGCCCACGATGAAGACCAGGAAGACGATGGTGGTGCCGATGGTCAGCTTGCTGCGCTTGCGCTTGGGCTGGTGGGCCCAGGCCTGGCCCTCCTCGTCGCCGATGTCCCGGGCGAAGCGGGCGCGCTGGCGGCGGGCCGCCTCCTCCTTGCCGGGATCGTGGCGCCCGGTGCCGTCCGGTGGCAGCAGGACCATGGCGTCAGTGTGCCACCCCCACCGTTCTGCCTACTCGGCCACGGGCGCGGGCGCCGCCAGGGAACGGCGCAGGATCTGGGCGACGTCGAGCACCTCGACGTCCTCGCGGGCCTCGCCGGCCTGCTGCTTGGCCGTGACCGCGTCGGTCAGCATGACCATGCAGTACGGGCAGGCGGTCGACACCACGTCCGGGTCCAGGGCCAGCGCCTCGTCGATCCGCTCGACGTTGATCCGCTTGCCGATCTTCTCCTCCATCCACATCCGGGCGCCGCCGGCGCCGCAGCAGAAGCCGCGCTCCTTGCACCGGTGCATCTCCTGCTGGCGCAGGCCGGGGACGGTGGACAGGACCTCGCGCGGCGGCGTGTAGACCTTGTTGTGCCGGCCGAGGTAGCAGGGGTCGTGGTACGTGACGAGCTGGTCCAGCGGCTTGACCGGGGTCAGCCGGCCCTCGGCGACCAGCGTGCTCAGCAGCTGCGTGTGGTGCACGACCTCGTAGTTCCCGTCGTTCTGCGGGTATTCGTTGGCCAGCGTGTTGAAGCAGTGCGGGCAGGTCGCGACGATCTTCCTGGCGCCGATCGAGTTGAGCGTCTCGACGTTCTGCGTGGCCTGCATCTGGAACAGGAACTCGTTGCCGAGCCGCCGGGCCGGGTCGCCGGTGCAGGTCTCGCCGGCGCCGAGGATCGCGAACTCGACCCCGGCGATGTTCAGCAGCTCCGCGAACGCGCGGGTGACCTTCTTCGACCGGTCCTCCAGGGCGCCGGCGCAGCCGACCCAGAACAGGTACTCGACCTCGTCCGGGATCGCCTGTCCGGCCTCGACCCGGCGTACCTCGAAGTCCAGGCCGTCGGTCCACTCCTCGCGGGACCGCTCGGACAGGCCCCAGGGATTGCCCTTGTTCTCGATGTTGCGCAGCATCACGCCGGCCTCGGACGGGAACGAGGACTCGACCAGGACCTGGTAGCGGCGCATGTCGACGATGTGGTCGACGTGCTCGATGTCGACCGGGCACTGCTCGACGCAGGCGCCACAGGTCGTACAGGACCACAGGACGTCCGGGTCGATCACGCCGAACTCCTCGGCGGTGCCGACCAGCGGGCGCTCCGCCTGCGGCGCGCCCGGGGTGCTCAGCCGACCGAACCCCGACTCGGGTACGCCGCCGTGGGAGGCGCCGTGCTCGGCCGACTCCGGTCCGCCCTCGTCGATCCCGGTCGCGGCCTTGCCCCCGGCACCCGAGACCGCGCCGGAGGCCGGGGCCGCGCCGGTGGCCGCGCCATCCGCGTTGGTGGCGAGGAGATAGGGCGCCTTGGCGAAGAGGTGGTCGCGCAGGTCCATGATCACGAGCTTGGGCGACAGCGGCTTGCCGGTGTTCCAGGCCGGGCACTGCGACTGGCAGCGCCCGCACTCGGTGCAGGTCGCGAAGTCGAGCATGCCCTTCCAGGTGAAGTCCTCGACCTTGCCGCGACCGAACACCTGGTCCTCGTCGAGATTCTCGGCGTCGGAGAAGTCGATCGGCTTGCCGGTGTTGTCGGTGACCGGCAGCAGCGGGCCGAGCCCGTCCGGGACCCGCTTGGCGCCGACGTTCAGCGGCGCGAGCGCGATGTGCAGGTGCTTGGAGTACACGACGATGACCAGGAACCCGAGGATCACCGCGACGTTGCCGAGCAGGAACACCGTCTCGATCACGTCGTTCGCGTCGGTGCCGAGCGGGTGCAGCGCCTTGCCGACCGCCCACGAGGCGAACGCCCATTTCGAGGTCCCGAACGGGAAGTTGCCGGTGTTGACCTGCGCGCCCCGGTAGAGCAGCAGCGTGATCACGACCAGCGAGATCATCCCGAGGATGACCCAGGCGGCCCGGGTGTGGGAGCCGTAGAACCGGGAGCGCCGCTCCTGCCGGGCCGGCGCGTTGCGGACCCGCAGGATCGCGAACGTGACGATGCCGGCCAGTACGGCGACGGCGAAGAAGTCCTCCAGGAAGCCGACCGCACGCCAGCGGCCGACCAGCGGGATGTGGAAGTCGCGCTCGAACAGCCCGCCCCAGGCCTCGATGATCGTCAGGATCAGGACGATGAAGCCCCAGAACGTGAAGAAGTGCGCGATCCCGGGGACGGACCACTTCAGCAGCTTGCGCTGGCCGAAGACCTCCGCGACCTCGACCCGCAACCGGGCCGGGACCCCGTCCATCCGTCCGGGCGCGGGCTGACCGAGCCGGATCAGCCGGCTCAGCCACCAGACCCGGCGACCGGCCACCGCGAACGCGACCACGGTGAACAGCAGCCCGAGGACCAGGCGAACAATCACGGACCCCTCCTCCAACCTGGGGAAGCCCGACTCTACCGGCGAGTAACTTGCTTCGCCTGACGGGCCTCCGCCGGAGCCTCCCACGTCGGAGCGCCGCCCCGGCGTAGGCAGCGTCCCGCATCACACCGGGCTAGAGGACCGCGTCCGCGAGCCGGTCGACCTGGTCCGGGTCGGCCAGGGTCGGGTCGAACATGAGCTCGGTGAAGCCGGCGTCGGCGAAGTCCCGGGCCCGCTGCTTGGCCTCGGCCGGTGTCCGGACGGCGTTCTGCACGACGTACTCGGCCACGTCGCCGAGGAAGCCGTAGTAGGTGCGGAGCGCGGTGGCGAGGGCCTCGTCGTCGCCGAACCCGAAGTAGGTCAGCGCCGCCAGCCGCGGCTCGCCGTCCCGGCCGGCCTCCTTCCAGGCCTGCCGGATCGCCGCCGCGGGCTCGGCCGCCTGCTGCGGCGACGCCCCGCCGATGGTCCAGCCCGCGCCCCAGCGGAGCGTGCGCCGGATCGCGGCCTTGCCGTTGCCGCCGACCAGGATCGGCACCCGCCCGCCCGGGACCTCCGGGGTGATCGCGAACTCGCCGCCCGCGACCGGCTCGCCGGCCCAGCCCCGGTGCAGGATCTCCAGCGTCTCGTCCATCAACCGGCCACGTTCCTCGTACGGCCGGTCGGCGGCGACGAAGTCGTCCTCCCGCCCGCCGACGCCGAGGCCGAGGGTGAGCCGGCCGCCGGAGAGCGCATGCAGGCTGCCGGTCACCTTGGTCAGCCACATCGGCTGGTACGCCGGGGCCAGCAGGATGTCGGTGAACAGGCCGATCCGGCTCGTCGCCCCGGCCGCCGCGGCCAGCGCCGTCAGCGAGTCGTAGTTCGGGTAGACGAGCCGATCGATCGTGGCGAGCGCGCTGAAGCCGCGCTCCTCGGCCCGGCGGGCCCAGGCGGCGACCGCCGGTCCGTCGACCCGCAGGGGTGTGGGCAGTCCGATACCGATGTCCATGCCTGCCACATTAGTTGCGGGAGAACGGGAGCTCGTTCGTCAGCCACTCGACCAGGGCGCGGGGGTTGCGGGCCTGGATCATGACGCGGCCCGGGCCGGCGAAGTCGAAGACGAAGCCCTCGCCGGACGTCAGCGACTGGATCGAGCGGCCCTCGACTGCGCGGCGGAGCCGGGTTTGGACGCCCGCGTCGTACGCGACCACGTGGCCGGAGTCGACCGTGACGGCCTCGCCGGGCGCGAGGTCGAGCGTGTCGACCGCGCCGTACGCGCCGAGCACGACGTCGCCCTGCCCGGTGGCCTGGATGACGAAGCCGCCCTCGCCGCCGAACAGGTTCTGCGCGCCGCCCCAGCGGGTCTGGATCTCCACGCCGTGCGAGTTGGCGATCCAGCAGCCGCGGGTGATGAAGAACGGCCGCTCCGGGGTCACGCTCACCGTGACGACGTCGCCGGGCAGGTTGGCCGCGACATCGACCCAGCCGCCGCCCTGCGGGGCCGTGTACGTGGTGACGAACAGCGACTCCCCACCGAGGGCGGCCCGCTTGAGCCCGCCGAACATGCCGCCCTGCATCGACGCCTCGAGCTGCACGCCCCAGGAGGTCGCGAGCATCGCCCCCGATTCGACCCGGACCGGCTCCCCCGGCGCGAGCAGGCACCGGGCGACCGCGAACGACGGCTGATGTCGTACCTGGACCTGCACCTGGGGTCTCCCTCCCTCGGCAAAGACAGGGTCATCCTCCCGCACGGCCGGTGCGGAAGGCGTAGGTGACGAGGGCGGCGCGGTCGCGGGCGCCGGTCTTGGTCAGCAGGTGGTGGACGTGGGTCTTCACGGTGGCCTCGGAGACGTGCAGGCGGGCGGCGACCTCGGCGTTGGACAGGCCCTCGGCCACCACGGCCAGGACCTCCTCCTCGCGGGCGGTGAGGCCGTCCGCCGGTCGGTCCGGCACGCCGATGCGGGCGCCGGCGGTCAGCGCGTCCAGCAGCCGGCGCTGCACGGACGGGTCGAGCTGGGCGTCGCCGGCCGCGACCGCCGCGATCGCCTGCCGGATCTCCTCCGCGCCGGCGTCCTTGGTGAGGAAGCCGCGGGCGCCGGCCTGCAGGGCCCGGAACACCCAGTCGTCGTCGGAGTACGTCGTGAGCACCACGACCCGGGCCCGGACCCCCTTCGCCGCCAGCGCCCGGGTCGCCTCCACGCCGTCCATCGTCGGCATGTTGAGGTCCATCAGCACCACGTCCGGGTCCGCGGCGACGGCCTGCCGGACGGCGTCGGCGCCGTCGATCGCGGTGCCGATCACCTCGATGCCGTCGAGCAGGCCGAGCATCAGCGCCAGCCCGTCCCGTACGACCTTCTGGTCGTCGGCGACCAGGACCCGGATCACGCCGGCACCGGCAGGTCGGCGACCCGGGCCCGGATCACGCGGGCACCGGCGGGGGCGACGGTGCGGCGACGGTCGTCGGCGACCGGTACCCGGATCACGCCGGCACCGGCAGGGTGATGGTGACGCGCCAGCCGTCGGCGGTCGGGCCGGCGTCGACCCGGCCGCCGGCCAGCGCGGCCCGCTCGGCCAGCCCGGCCAGGCCGTACCCGCCGGAGGGCAGGTCGGCCGGCACCCGGTCGCCGCCGGCGTCGACGACCTCGGCGACGACCTCGGACGGGGACCAGCGCAGGGCGACGGTCGCCTTGACCCCGGTCCCGCCGTACCTGGTCGCGTTGGTCAGCGCTTCCTGCACGGTCCGGTAGACCGCCAGCGCGGCGTCGGCCGGCAGTGGGCGGGGCTCGCCGGTCACCTCGTACCGGACCGGGAGGCCGGCCTGCTCGATCAGCGCCGGCAGGTCCGCCGGCCCGGGCAGCAGCTGGCCGCGCAGGGTGTCGATGGCGTTGCGGGCACTGGCCATGCCGTCGCGGGCGAGCTTGCCGGCGCCGTCGATCTGCGCGGTCAGCCGCGGGTCGGCGTCCGTCTTCGCGGCCAGCAGGCGGGCGCCCTCGAGCTGGACGGCCAGCCCGGACAGCGTGTGCGCGAGCACGTCGTGCAGCTCCCGGGCCAGCCGGCCGCGCTCGGCCAGCCGGGCCGCCTCCTCCCGGGCGCCGCGGGTGGCGGCCTCCTGCGCGACCAGCGCCTCGGCCTGGGCCCGGGCGTCCCGGCTGATCGCGGCCAGCGTCGCGCAGACGAAGAAGAAGGCGCCGCCGGAGACCAGCGTCAGCGCCGCGCCGACCGGATGGTCCGACTCGTACGCCTCCGCGCTCGCGGCCGCGGTCAGCACCACCGCCCCGCAGCCGAGCGCGACCCGGCGGGGCAGCGCGACGGCGACCGCGGCCACCGCCATGTACGCCAGGATGAAGCCGGGCCCGGCCGGCCGGAGCAGGTCGAGGGCGGCGCCGCACAGCCCGGTGCCGACCAGGCAGGCGGCCCGGATCGGGACGGCGCGGACCCGGCGCCGGAGCACCACCGCCCACAGCCCGAGCCCGAGGACGGTCAGCGCGACGGTCGCGGTGGCCCGGGTGGTGCCGGACGGCAGGCCGGCGAACAGCGACGAGACGACGATCGCGACCGCCGCGACCAGGCCGGCGACCACCAGCAGCTGCTGGGGGTCGACCGACCTCGTCCGCATGACCGGCACTGTATTTCCTTACGCCGCGAGGGCGAGCTCGCTGCGCGCGCGGGCGGCGGCCACCCCGGTGATCGCCACCCGGGTCACGATCATGGCCAGCGCCATCAGTACGAACGCCGCGGTCCAGGCGCCGGCGGCGGTGATCCGGTGGTCGAGGGAGAACCGGACGATCGCGTCGCCGAACCAGTGGTCACTGCCGTACGCGAACAGCATCCGGCCGCCGATCACGACGATCCAGAGCAGCGCGAACGGGGCGCCCGCCGTGGTCAGCACGCCCTCGGTGGTCCGGCGGACCCGGACCAGCAGCGCGGCCACGATGCCGAGCGCGGCGCCGGCGCCGAGGCCCACCAGCTCCAGCGCCAGGTCGTTGCCGCCGGTCGGGGTGCCGCGCAGGTACGACCCGCCGACGACGGCGGCGATCGCCATCGGCAGCAGCACCCGGCGCGGGGTCAGCCGGTGCGTGCCCAGGTTGGACCAGAGGATCCAGACGAGGAGCGCGACGTTGAGGAGGTACTCGTTCGTGGTCATGCTCCGACGGTGCCGTCGCGGACGACGACGCGAATCGGGTGAGAGGTGGAACGTGCGACCGCGGCGTCTCCACCCTGGGGTGGAGACGCCGCGGCCTCGGGCGGAGAAGGGTCAGCTCGTCGCGCTCGGGCTCGGCGAGGGGCTGCTGGGCGACGGCGTGCCCGGCGACGGGGTGGCCGAGCCGGACGGGCCGTCCTTGTCGCCGTCGTGGTGCCGCCCGCGGGGGCCGCCCGGGAAGCCGCGGCCGGGGCCGCCCTCGGCCCGGTCCGGCAGCTTGCCGACCTTGGTCGCCTCGAGCGATGTCTTGTCCGAGTCGACCGTGCCCTCGGCGACGATCTTGGTGCCGGCGGCCGGGGTCGCGGTCAGCCCGTCGGAGTACGTGGTCGAGGACGAGGTGTGGATGGTCCGCTGGAAGCCCTGGAAGTCGGTGACCGTGATCGTGCCGCCGGACGCCGACACGACCGTGCCGGCCAGGAACGGGGAGCGGTCGCGCGGACCGCGCTCCGGCGCACCGGGCGAGGCCGACGAGCCGGGTGACGGGCTCGCGGACGGGGACGGCGCGCTGGAGGTGGCGGCCTGGGCCACGGCGACGCCGCCGACCGCGAGCACCACGGCCGCGACGCCCGCCAGCGCCAGCCGCCGCCCGGTCCGGCGCGGCGGCGGGGATCCGTACGGTGGTCCGGCGGGGCCGGAGACGTAGTCAGGGTTTTCTGGGTTCACGCGGTCCACGCTGCGCCTCCTACCTGAAGACGGGCTGAAGTTCAGCAAACCCACAGCCACCGGCCGGACACTCCGAAGGGTGACCGCTGCCCGCGTCCTGGTCGTCGAGGACGAACCGGCCCTCCGGGACGCGGTCGCGGCCGCCCTGGAAGCGGCCGGCTTCGTCGTGCTCGCCGCCGCCGACGGCCGTGACCTGGACGCCGCGGTGGCCCGGTTCCGGCCGGACGCGGCGGTCCTGGACATCAGCCTGCCCGGCCCGGACGGGCTCGCGCTGGCCCGGCGGCTGCGCGAGCTCGGCGAGGCGGCGGTGCTGTTCGTGACCGCGCGGGACGCGGTCGCCGACCGGCTGGCCGGCTTCGCCGTCGGCGCGGACGACTACCTGGTCAAGCCGTTCGTGCTGGCCGAGCTGGTGGCCCGGCTGCGGGCGGTGCTGCGGCGGACCGGCCGGCTGGTGTCGCCGACGGTGGAGGTGGGGCCGCTCGTGCTGGACGAGGACGCGGGCCGGGTCGCGGTGGCCGGCGAGGTGGTGCCGCTGACCGCGACCGAGCTGCGGCTGCTGTCGTACCTGGTCCGCAACCGGGGGCGGGTGCTGTCCAAGACGCAGATCCTGACCCAGGTCTGGGGGTACGACGAGTTCGACCCCAACCTGGTCGAGGCGCACGTCAGCGCGCTGCGCCGCAAGCTGGAGGCGCACGGACCCCGCCTGGTCCACACCGTCCGCGGCGTCGGCTACCGGGTCGAGGCAAGAGCATGAGGACCCCGTCGCTGCGGTTGCGGGTGGTCGTCGCGGTGCTGGGGCTGATGACCGTCGCCCTGGTCGGGCTCGGGCTGCTGGTCAACGCCGTGCTGGCGGCCCGGCTGCACGCCGACCTGCGGGACCGGCTGACCGAGCGGGCCGGCTTCGCCCAGCTGCTGGCCGGCCGCGGCTACACCGACCAGGACCTGGCCGACCGGCTCACCGGCCAGGGCATCACCGCGGTGGTCCGGGACGGCAGCGCCGAGGTGTACGGCCGCAACTTCCCGCCGTTCGGTGGTGGCGGCGGCCGCCCGGGCCCGCGCCCACCCCGGCCCGGGACCGACACCTCGGCCGTGGCGGTGACGACCCAGAACGGCGTGCTGACCGCGACGCTGCCGCTGACCCCGGGCACGCTCACGCTGTCGGCCGACGACGGCGAGATCGTGCACACGCTCGGCCAGCTCCGGACGGTCGAGTGGATCGCCGGGGCCGGGATGCTCGCGGTCACCGGGCTGCTGCTGACCAAGGTGGTCTCGGGCGCGCTGGCCCCGCTGACCCGGATGGCCGCGGTGGCCGGCCGGATCGCCGCCGGCAGCCGCGGCGAGCGGCTGCGCCCGACCCGGGCGGGCACCGACCTGGGCCGGACGGCGGTCGCCCTGGACGGGATGCTGGACGCGCTGGAGGCCTCGGAGCTGCGGATGCGCGCGTTCGTCGCGGACGCCTCGCACGACCTCCGGACGCCGGTGGCCGGGGTGATCGCGACCGCGGACTCGCTGCTGCGCGACGACCCGGGCCGGGCCGAGCGGGAGCGCCGGCTGGTGGCGATGGTGCGGGAGGCCCGCCGGGCCGGCCGGCTGGTCGACGACCTGCTGCTGATGGCCCGGCTCGACGGCACCGACCCGGCCGCCGAGCTGCGCCGGCAGCCGGTCGACCTGACGGCGCTGGCCGCCGACGTGGCCGGTTCGCAGCGGCTGCTCGGGGCGGACGTGCGGACCTGGGCGGCCGGTCCGGCGCCGGTCACCGGGGACGCCGAACAGCTGACCCGGGTGCTGACCAACCTGGCCGACAACGCCCGCCGGGAGGGCACCCACGTCCTGCTGTCCGTACGGCGGGAGGCCGGTCAGGTCTGGGTCGAGGTCACCGACGACGGCCCCGGCGTGCCGCCGGCCGACCGGGACCGGGTCTTCGAGCGGTTCGTCCGGCTGGAGACCGGGCCGGGCGGCAACGGGCTCGGGCTGCCGATCGCCCGGGCCGTCGCCCGCGCCCACGGTGGCGATCTGACCTGCGAGGACGCGGCGGCCGGGGCGCGGTTCGTGCTGCGGATCCCGGCCCCAGAAGGTTCCTTGGTCCTTCCGCCGGTCGGCTAGCCCGGAAAGGGTCCCGGCCGGGGAACATCCAATAGGGGGTCCCCGTTGGTGTGAGCAGAAAGCTTGAGTTGGGTACGCTCAGCTCTGCTGCTCCACTACGTACATCGGGAAGGGACCAATAATGGCACGAGCGGTCGGCATCGACCTCGGCACCACGAACTCGGTGGTGGCCGTCCTGGAGGGCGGCGAGCCCACGGTCATCGCCAACGCGGAGGGCTCGCGGACCACGCCGTCCGTGGTCGCCTTCGCCAAGAACGGTGAGATCCTGGTCGGCGAGGTCGCCAAGCGCCAGGCTGTCACGAACGTGGATCGGACCGTCCGGTCGGTCAAGCGCCACATCGGCACCGACTGGAAGCAGGAGATCGACGGCAAGAACTACACCCCGCAGGAGATCAGCGCCCGCGTGCTGCAGAAGCTCAAGCGGGACGCGGAGGCGTACCTGGGCGAGGAGGTCACCGACGCGGTGGTCACCGTCCCGGCGTACTTCGAGGACGCCCAGCGGCAGGCCACCAAGGAGGCCGGCGCGATCGCGGGCCTCAACGTGCTGCGGATCATCAACGAGCCGACCGCCGCCGCCCTGGCGTACGGGCTGGACAAGGGCGACAAGGAGCAGACCATCCTGGTCTTCGACCTCGGTGGCGGCACCTTCGACGTGTCCCTGCTGGAGATCGAGGAGGGCCTGATCCAGGTCCGGGCGACCGCGGGTGACAACCACCTCGGCGGCGACGACTGGGACCAGGCCGTCGTGGCCTGGCTGGTGCAGAAGTTCAACGCGCAGAACGGCATCGACCTGTCCAAGGACAAGATGGCGATGCAGCGGCTGCAGGAGGCCGCGGAGAAGGCGAAGATCGAGCTGTCCGGCGCGCAGTCGACGAGCATCAACCTGCCGTACATCACCGCGGGTGCGGACGGCCCGCTGCACCTGGACGTGACGCTGTCGCGCTCGGAGTTCCAGCGGCTGACCCAGTCCCTGCTCGACCGGACCAAGGGCCCGTTCCAGCAGGTCATCCGCGACTCTAAGATCGACATCAGCAAGGTCGACCACGTCGTGCTGGTCGGCGGCTCCACCCGGATGCCGGCCGTCACCGACGTCGTCCGCGAGCTGACCGGCGGCCGGGAGCCCAACAAGGGCGTCAACCCGGACGAGGTCGTCGCCGTCGGCGCGGCCCTGCAGGCCGGCGTGCTCAAGGGCGAGGTCAAGGACGTCCTGCTGCTCGACGTCACCCCGCTGTCCCTCGGCATCGAGACCAAGGGCGG